>WFQU01000095.1 GCA_015486845.1 Anaerolineae bacterium
GATAATCTCGCCTCCTTTTTCTTCTTCGAGGGCGCTGCCCTCGAGCTCCCGGCAGGGGAACCGTACGGTTCCCCTCCAACCCTTTCGAAAAGCGTTCCCCCGGCAAAGGTGGTAAAACGAGTTAAACAGGTCATTGGTCGCTGCTTAGGCCAGCCGGTCGCGCCGGTAATACGAATAATTTCTGTTCTCGGCCCTGGTTCACATTAGTGAATAGCATCAAACTGGTCCGAACTCGAGCCGCCAACGATGTGTCAGAACTGGTTGCCAACAGAATGGCGGCGGATAGCAGCGCGGCAGTAGAAAGTGATAGCCCGCAACAAACTATATCCGGCGCAGCCAAGACCCTTTTTCAGGAGGTCTGGGGGGTGAAACGCCCTGGTATGCCCCTCTTTTTGGGTACCGGGGTTTTGGGGCTGGCCCCCAAAAAAGAAAACTAAAAAGATTCCTATTTCAGAAGTTCAACTTCTCGAAGAGGTTGAACTTCTGATCGATGGGGTTGGCCGACTTAGCGCACGGAGCTCAAAGCTCCGTGCTACGTATAATGATAAGCCCCTTAGAAAGGGGCTGGTGTGAAGCAGCCTCTTTGCAGAGGCCCCTACTTTGACGTACTCCGCCGTCGCGCCGGCATCAAGGCTTTAGCCGGTGGTAGGTACACCAACCCACTTAAAGGCTTGACGCCAGCCGCATCATTTTAATCTGCTGCGGTGTGCCTGTCTGCGTGCCCGCACAGGCAGACCGCTGGCTTATGCTAATGCCTTCTCCGTTTTAGCAGCGATCCTCTGGACTTTCTGGTAGCTTGTCGGCTGCTAAGGAAAAAATACGAGCTGGGCGTCCTCGTCCGACCGGTTTTCGCTGTCCAATTTCTTCGAGCAGGCTTGAGGTCATGATCTGGCGACGAAAATTGCGCCGGTCTACATTTTGCCCTAACAATGCTTCATAACTGTATTGTGCCTCCGTGAGGGAGAATTCCTTTGGCAGCAAGTTTAAGAGTAACACCATGTGCTGTCGTACTTCTTTTTGTACGTATGTCCGGAGGCAGTGGACAATCTCGCTGTGGTCAAAAGCCAAAAGCGGCAATTGATTGACTGGCCACCATTGTGCTGAAGCAGCATCGTCGCCGGCGACTGTGTGTTTGCTTTCAACAATCGGCAACAGGCCGGCATAGGCAATGCTGATGGTGTGGCCGCGCGGGTCGCGCCCGGGCCGGCCAAAGGCGTGTACTTGCACAAGATACGCTGGTGTTAACCCTGTTTCTTCTCGCAACTCCCGGCGCGCTGCATGAGCAAGTGGCTCGTTCTCATCAACGAAACCGCCTGGCAAGGCCCACATGCCTTGATATGGCACATTTTTGCGCTTGACGAGTAACAGTTGCAACGCATTGTATCGTATGGTGAAGAGTACAATGTCTACGGTGACATAGGGGTGAGGATACGATGTAGCTGTTTGAGTGGTCATGCTGTTTCTCTCCCGGGATGACTCATATTATTCCTTGGTGACGTTTAAATAGTTTGTATGGGGAAGTACCACCTTTATATCGTAATGCGCAGTAGCGAAATTGTCAAGCACTTTTGCTCAGTGCCAGTGATGCCTCTTATCTCCGCTGGAAATAGTTTCCCCTGGGCCCCCAATTCTGGGGGTATGTTGCTCCTCCCCCCAAAGTAAGGGAATAGGGGGCGTTTTCTTTCGCTGTGGTGTGCTTGCCTGCGTGCCTGCACAGGCAGGCCGCAGCCTCATGGCAGTGCTATTGTATCCTCCCAAAGCGACTGGCTAATTGATCGGCGCTGAGGTGGAGCATGGTAGGCCGGCCGTGAGGGCAGGTGCGCGGCGATTTGGTTTCTTCTAGCTGCCGGATGAGTGTGCGCATCTCTTTTACCGAGAGGATTTGTCCGCCTTTGATAGCGGCACGTTTGCAAATAGTGGTTACCATGCGTCCCTCGGCCGTGCTGGTCACTTTGTTCTCGTTGTGCGCCAACCCTTCCAGTACTTCTTCCAACAAGTGTTGCGGTTCCATGTTGCTCAATAGCGCCGGTACAGCCCGGATAATGAATGTATCCCCACCGAATGGTTCTATGGCGAAGCCAACGCGGCCTAAGTCAGCCAAATGCTCGGCGAGGATACCGGCGTAGCGCTCACCCATGTGCACTGTGAGCGGCGCCAGGAGTTGTTGCCGGGAAATACCTTTGTCGTGCTGCTCGCGTTCCGTCATCATTTTTTCGTACAAAATGCGCTCGTGTGCGGCGTGCTGGTCGATTAGATAAAGGCCGTCTGGCCCTTCGGCTACGATATAAGTCGCAGCAATCTGTCCGATCACCCGCAGCGGTGGTATTTTTGTGGACCCTTGTGTTGGCGGTTGTGGCTCCACGATACTGGATTGGCGGGGCGTGTTTGCTGCCGGAGACAACATGGCGTCTTGTTCTCTATTGAAAGCGGGCGGGAAAGCAAATGTGGATTGATCATTGTTGGCCGGTGTTTGTCTAGGCCAGATCGGCATGCCCGGCTGTCTGCTGCCGGGATCGTCTCTTTCTGGCCAGTTGATTTCTGGGATGGGAGCGCTTTCCACAACAGCTTGACGTACTGCTCGCTGAACGGCCTGAAAAACGACACGCGGATCGCGGAAACGCACTTCTGCTTTCGTTGGATGCACGTTCACATCCACTAAATCCGGATCAAGGCGGATGTGTAGGATAGTTACCGGATAGCGACCGACCATCAACAACGTGTGATAAGCTTGGATGACGGCAAAAACGAGGTTCCGATCTTGAATCCAGCGCTGGTTCAAAAAAATGGAAATGTGGGAACGGTTGGACTTGCTCAGCGTGGGAAGACTGGTATAGCCATGAACTAATGGCAGCGGCGCTTGTTCCGCGTTGCGGACGCTGTTCTCATCGCCGACAGGAATCATCTGCTTCGCGGCCGCTGGGCCATAAACTCGGGAAATCACGTCTTGTAAATTGCCGCTGCCGTGGCTTTGAAAGGTTAACCGGCCTTCGTTGAGTAGGCGAAAGCGGCAGTCAGGAAAAGCTAAGGCGTAATGGGTGACGATTTTGTTAATGTGTGAGGCTTCTGTGGCCGGGCGGCGCAGAAATTTGCGTCGAGCGGGTGTATTGTAAAACAGGTTTTCCACAATGACCGTCGTGCCTGGTGGGGCACCGGCCGGCTCCAAAGCGATTCGTTCTCCACCGTGGATGACTATTTTGCTACCGATGTTTTCTTCCTGATGGTGCGCAAGCATGGTGATCTGGCTAACCGCGGCGATGCTGGCCAATGCTTCACCACGGAATCCTAAAGTCGCGATGTGGGCTAAGTCGCCTGCGTCGTTAATCTTGCTGGTGGCGTGACGTTGGAACGCCAACGGCAATTCTGCAACAGGGATGCCATGGCCATTATCAATGACTTTGAGTAGGCGTCGGCCGCCTTCCCGGATCTCCACGCGTATTTCTGTTGCTCCGGCATCTAAGCTATTTTCAATGAGTTCTTTTACTGCGGAGGCAGGGCGCTCTACGACCTCGCCGGCCGCTATTTTGTTGCTGATTTCGGGGGGTAAAAGATGAATGGGCAATGACTGTCTCCTTTTCTGCTATTATTGCTATATCTGGCATGATAACATGGCCGCTTAGGCTTGTCAAAGCGCATTCAGTGAATGGAACCATGACGTGTTATAGTCTTTTCGTGGACCTGTAATGTCCGTTGCCGGATTGCTATCAGGGACTGTATGGCTTGGCCTGCGAATTTGTCTTTTTTTCGCCGTTGCGATAAAATAATACGTGAAATTCTGAACAATCCGTATCGTAATGGCGCGATGGGTGTTCTGTGATTTTCCCACCGGCATAGGCTATGGCAACAAGGACATGGTGAGTCACCATGAACCTTCGGCACACCGTAGCGGATGAAAATAAGACATCATTTAGATTGTCGTGGCGAGCGAAGCAAGACGATTTCCAATGCTAATAGAGAAATCGCTTGACGAACCAGAAGGTCTTGCCGTCATTGCTCACACTCCTCACGACCACAAAACCGATTTTTTGACGCTCTGTGTCTTAGCGTCTCTGCGTCAACTATTTTCAAGGGGGATTATGGCAATGCGAGACAATGTTGTCTTGAGTGGCACACGCTTTATTCCCACAAGAACATGTTTTTCTGTTCTTGCTGCTGTTTTGGCACCTATCAATCCTTTTACCAGATTTTTCCTTGGCGGCCCGCTGTCATGGGTTCCGGGTCGGGTAATTTGTTTTTCCACGCTGTGTTTGGCTTGTTCTATTGGAATATTTCCTTTTTGTGAACGATTCGATTTGTGTCGAACAGAGCAACCTGTGCTACTTTCGATTCGAGTGTCATAGGTTGCCCAGGCTATTTTCCCGAACAAGGGTTGTTAGTCAAATTTAAGGAGGCATAACAGATGAAAGAAGTCGTGATTGTTGATGGTGTGCGTACGCCGATAGGTGCTTTTGGCGGGGCTTTGCGTTCCTTGCGGGCCCAGGACCTGGCCAAGATTGTATTCGAAGAGATCATAAGGCGAGTCGGGGTTGATCCTGCAACGTTTGATGAGGTCATTTTGGGCAATATCGGCCAACCTTCTGATGCTGCGAATATTGCGCGTGTGTCCGCCTTGATGGCCGGCGTGCCCAAAGAAGTCACCGGTTACACGGTGCAGCGTAACTGTGCTTCCGGAATGCAGACTATTGTCAACGCTTATCAGTCCATTCAGACGGGCGATGGTGAACTGTTTTTGGTCGGCGGCACAGAAAGCATGAGCACTATTCCCTATCTCATTAAAGGAGCGCGCTGGGGATTGCGCTTGCGCAGCCGAGAATTGACCGATGGTCTATGGGAAGGGCTAACTGATCCCATCGCCGGGCAGATCATGGGCCGTACCGCGGAGAATCTGGTGGATAAGTATGATCTGACCCGGGAAGAAATGGATGAATACGCGGTCATGTCCCACAAGCGGGCCTTTCGGGCCACCCGCATGGGCAAATTCAAGGATGAAATGATCCCGGTGGAGGTGAAGAAGAAGGTTGCCGGCAAGGAAGTGGCCAGCGAGATGATTACCCAGGATGAAAGTATCAATCCTAGCTTGACGGTGCGCAAAGCGGCGCTCTATCCAGCCGTTTTCAAGAAAGGTGGCAAAGTCACGCCGGCTAATGCCTGTCCCCTGAACGATGGCGCTGCGGCACTGATCGTTACTACAGCAGAACGGGCGGCCCAGATGGGCTGGGAGCCGATGGCGCGGGTCGTTTCTTATGGCTATGCCGGCGTGGATCCTGCTTTGATGGGGCTTGGCCCAGCTTTTGCTATGCCGAAAGCGCTCAAACGCGCCGGGTTCGGGAAATTTCACGATTTGGACGTCGTGGAATTGAACGAAGCTTTTGCTGCCCAGGTCTTGGCCGACAAAATCGAAATCGAGAAACAAGGTTTGGATTGGCCGGAAGACATTTTGAATCCGATGGGCAACGGCATCGCTTTAGGCCATCCGGTAGGCGCGACGGGGGCTCGTTTAGCCGTGACTCTGATCTACGAAATGATGCATGAAAATTATCACTACGGCATGCTCAGCATGTGCGTTGGTGGCGGACAGGGCGGCGCCATGGTTTTGGAGAATCTGCGCCGTTCCTGAGAACAGAAATAGGGTATTAGTTCAGGCAAAGAGGAGGTTAACGATGTATATTTTCAAAGCTGCTGTCATTGGGGCTGGAACGATGGGGGCAGAAATTGCCCAGGTGATTAGTTATTCCGGTTTGCCGGTGGTACTCAAAGATGTGGACCAGAAGTTCTTAGACAAAGGGATGGCTCATATCCGTGGCATTTACCAGGCCCGGGTGGACAAAGGGAAAATGAGCGCCGGCGACATGGCCGATAAAATGGACTTGATCATTCCGGCCTTGGACTATGACGAATTCGGCGATGTCGATATTATCGTGGAGGCTGTGCCGGAAAAGATGGCCATCAAAGGAAAAGTGTTGCAAGAACTCAACAAAGTCGCGCCACCAGAGACTATTTTTGCCAGCAACACTTCGGCGTTGAGCATCAGCGAGATGGGTAAACTGAGCGGCCGGCCGGAAAAGATGATCGGCATGCATTTCTTCAACCCGGCGCACGTGATGAAGCTGGTCGAAATCATCCCCGGCCTGGATACCAGCCAGGAAACGGTTGATGATGTGACCATGTTCGTCGAGTCATTGCGCAAGATACCGGTGCTGGTACAGGAATGCCCCGGCTTTTTGGTTAATCGGTTGTTGATGCCGTATCTCAACGAAGCAACCTACGTGGCAGAGGAAGGCTCGGCGACCTTGGCGGAAGTCGATCAGGCGATGGTGGATTTTGGCATGCCGATGGGCCCGTTCACATTAATGGATATGTTAGGCATCGATGTTTGTGCCGATGTGGGCCAATATCTATACAGTCAGTATGGCAAACGAGTGGAACCAGCCCCGCTGTTCTTTAAACTACTGGATGAAAACCGGCTGGGCGAGAAAAACGGCGCCGGTTTTTACGGTTATGGCGGTAAAGCCGATGCACCCGTTGCGGAAATGGCTAAACGTCTTGCAGCGGAGGGGCATAGTTTGCCAAAAGGCGAGTTTAGTGTCGAGCGGTTAGTTTATCCGTTAATTAACGAAGCGGTTCTTTGCGTCCAAGAAAATATCGCGGCGGTACCCGATATCGACATGGCGATGATTGCCGGCACGGGCATGACTTACAAAGGGGAGCGTATAGGGCCGTTGGGCCTGGCGGACACATTAGGCTTGGATGTTGTCTTGGCAGGATTAGAGAAATTCCAAGCGCAATATGGCGAGCGTTTCCAGCCCGCGGTATTGTTGCGCACTAAGGTTAAAGCAGGACATTTGGGCAAGAAGACAGGCCGTGGGTTCCACGAATATAGCTAAGGCAAGACGCTTCAAATGGCTTCGTGTAGTAATATGATCGTTTAGGTGCCTGTGGCTATCCCCTCGGGATAGTGGGCGCAGCAAAGGAGGGTAAGAATGGCAGATTATCAGAATGTACATGTTGCAGTGACCAATCGGGTGGCGCTTTTGACTATCGATCATCCACCGGCCAACGCTTTCGACACACAAACAATGCGGGACCTCGAGGCAGCTTTCGGTGAAGTGACAGCCGATGATGAGGTCAAGGTGATCATCATTACTGGCGCGGGGCAATTTGCTTTCGTGGCTGGCGCGGATGTCAATGAAATTAACCAATTGGCCAAGGCCGGCGATTCCGGCAATGCCCGGGCGGTTATTCAGCGCGGCCAAAAAGTGTTCAGTAAGATCGAAGCTAGCAAAAAACCAGTCATTGCGGCCATTAACGCGGTGGCTTTGGGCGGCGGCTTAGAATTGTCTATGGCTTGTCACATGCGCATTATTTCGCAGCGAGCTCGGGTCGGTCAGCCGGAAATGAACTTGGGCATCATTCCCGGTTGGGGCGGCACACAGCGATTGACCCGGTTGGTGGGGCGCGGTAAAGCGACGGAAATGATTCTCACCGGCGATATGATCACGGCGCAAGAAGCTTTCCGCATCGGTTTGGTGAACAAAGTGGTTCCGCCAGGCAGTGTGTTGAAAGAAGCTACCGGTTTGGCCCGTAAATTGGCTGGCAAGAGTGCTGTAGCCATGGCCGCGGCTTTGGCTGCTATCAACGAAGGGTTGAAAGAACCGGATGTGACAAAAGGTTTGGAGCACGAATTAGATCATTTTGTTTCGCTCATTGGTACCCATGACATGCAAGAAGGGGTCGATGCGTTCTTGCATAAACGTCGACCTGTTTTTACCGACAATTAAGCGTAAATGCGAGCGGTACGACGATTTACCACGGCGTGCCGCCCGCCTAAAGGAGATGGCCCATGGATTTCACATTGAATGAAGAGCAACAGATGTTCGGCCAGATGTTTGGCGATTTCATGGCGAAAGAGGTAGCTCCCCGGGCTGAGGCCATCGATGCTGAGGGAGAGACGCCGTCGGAATTATTGGAGCAAGCCGCCATGCAAGGTTTTCTGGGAGCAATTCTGCCCGAAGATTATATGGGTGCGGCGTTGGATATGACCAGCTATACCTTGCTGGCGGAAGCGTGGGGCCGGGCGGATTTGAGCAGCGCCACGGTTTTTCACGCCCATATGATGACCGCGATGGCTATTCTCGCTCATGGCACGGAAGATCAAAAAGCGACTTATTTGGAAGCTATGGCGATGGGCGAGAAACTGGGCGCTTTTGCGCTGACGGAACCGGCGGCGGGCAGCGATCCAGCTGGCATGTTGACGGAGGCCAAGCCTGATGGCAGTGATTACCTCCTTAACGGCGTCAAATCGTGGGTGACCAACGCCGGCCGCGCCGGTACTTACGTTGTTTTCGCTCGCGCGCCGGAAGGTGTCACCGGTTTCATTGTGGATGCGGATACGCCTGGATTGAAAGTCGGCGGCCGTGAGAAAACATTGGGACTGCGGGGGGCTGAAATACGCGCTTTGTATTTGGACCACGCCCGGGTTCCAGCGGCCAATGTTCTGGGGAAAGTGGGACACGGGTTGCGTGTGGCATTGAGCACTATGGATTTTGCCCACCTGAGTTTGGCCGCGTTGACGTTGGGCGGTGCTGAGCAAGCGTTGGATTTGGGGGTTCAGTTCGCGTCGGAACGTAAACAGTTCGGTGTGCTTATTGCCAAGAAGCAAGCGATTCAGAACTATTTGGCCGATGCCAAGTTAAAAATTGAGGCGCTGCGGCATTTGATCGAACACGCCAGTTGGTTGGCTGTTCAAGGCAAACCGTATTCTTTCGAGGCAACTATGGCTAAGTTATATGGCGGCCAGGCTATTTACGAGACAGCTAACACAATGATTCAGGTGCATGGTGGCTACGGATATATCGTTGATTATCCCATTTCTCGGCTGTATCGTGACGCCCGGGCCATGTCCATTATAGGCGGTTCCGCCGAAATTCAGCGGGTGTTAGTGGCCCGACATGTGTTGGCTGAAGCAGGCATCGAAGTCAAGCCGTAGCGGCTTGTATTGTTTACGGCGGGAGGAAATGCTATGGATTTTACTTTTCCGAGGGAGATGGAGAAATTCCGGAAGTTGGTGCGTGAATTTGGGGAAGAAGTAGTCCGGCCAGCGGCCAAAGCAGCGGATGAAAAGCATGAAGTGGATATGGATGTCATTCGCCAGGCTGCGGCCATCGGCTTGTTGGGGGTGCCTTTTCCGCAAAAATACGGTGGCGTTGGGGCCGGGGAAACTGGCTATTGCATTTTAATGGAAGAATTGGGTAAAGTGTGCACATCGACCGCCACCACTATTGGCGCACATATTGGTATTGGCGCCATGTCTATTTATTTAGATGGCACGGAAGCGCAAAAGCAGAAATACTTAGTGCCGTTGGCTCGGGGCGAAAAGCTGGGCGCTTTTGCACTGACCGAGCCAAACGCTGGCTCCGATGCTGCCAGTATCAAAACTAAGGCGGTGCGAGACGGCGATGCATATCTCCTTAATGGTAGCAAGATTTACATTACCAATGGCCCGTTGGCCGATGTCATCAGCGTTTTGGCTGTCACCGATCCCACATTGGGCGCCCACGGCGGTGTGACTGCTTTCATTGGTGAAAAGCAATTCGGTATCCAGGTGGGCACTGTGGAAAAGAAAATGGGCATTCGCGGCTCTGCCACGTCCGAGCTGATTTTCGAAGATGTACGCATCCCGGCGGAAAATGTCTTAGGCCCGGTGGGGCTTGGTTTCATCACTTTCATGAAGACCTTAGACACAGGGCGATTGACCTTGGGGGCTGCTACCTTAGGCGGCGCTGAAGAGGCATTACGCATCGCTATCGATTACGCCCGGGTGCGCGAAGCATTCGGCAAGCCGATTGCCCACAAGCAGTCTATCCAGTTCATGATCGCAGATATGGCTGCTGAGGTCGAAGCATTGCGCTCTTTGGTCTATCGCACTGCTTGGATGGTGGAACAGGGGATGCCTTACACCAAAGAGGCTGGCATGTGCAAGCTTTTGGGCTCACAAACCGCTAGCCGCAATATCCATCGAGCGCTGCAGATTCTTGGTGCTCTGGGTTATAGCCGTGATTTTCCGGTGGAGCGGATGTTCCGGGATGCTCGTATTGCCGAGATATTCGAGGGTACTAACGAAATTCAGCGTATTGTCATCGCTTCGCAGCTTTTCAAAGAGGTGGGCATTCGTATCCGGCCTTAATCGGCAAAAAGCTGGCCCGATTATACGGTTAGAAAGGAACAGAGACTATGCGAATTGTTGTCTGTGTAAAGCAGTTATACGATCCCAAAATGGCACGCGTCTCGCAAAGCCGACAAAGCCTGGATTTGCGGGCAGCGGAGCTGATTATGAATCCCATGGATCTGCAAGCCTTGGAGGAGGCACTTCATGTGCGCGAGGCGGTCGGAGGCGAGGTCACTGTGCTTAGCCTCGGCAAGCCAGAAGCAGATGACGTTCTTTTGTGGAGCTTAGCCATGGGGGCCGATGCGGCTTATTTGGCAAGTGACGAGAGGTTTTCCGAAGCGGATGCCGGCGTGACCGCCCATGCTTTGGCGGCGGCGATTCGTCGCATTGGCGATGTGGATGCGCTCTTCTTGGGCGAATATGCGGCGGATAGCGCCGGCGGCCAGATGGGAGCCCGTTTGGCGGCGATGTTACGCTGGTCATTCTTGCCGGCCCTGGCGCAAGTTTTCTTGACGGACGGCCATTTGAGCGGCTTGAGTTACCTGGAGACAACGGCTCGCCGTTTGCTGACGCCGTTGCCGGCCGTGGTAACGGTTTATCATCGAGCGAATAAGCCACGTTTTCCTCATGGCGCCGCCGTGATCAATGCTTATCGCGAGGGTAAAGTCATTGTCTGGGATGCTGACGATTTGGATATGACCTTGGAAGAATTAGCACCGCAGACCTTATTCCGTGGCTATAGCTTGCTGCCGGAACGGGAGCTGGGCACACGATTAGACGGTTCTGCCGCAGAGATGGCAACTGACTTGGCAGCTATGTTACAGGGACGCCGGTTGCTGGGCGGGGAGGCGTAACCATGGATAATTCTTACTTGGAGTCTTTAGAAGCGTTGATGACCACAGACGAAGCGGCTGGCGGTGGCGAAAATGGCGGCATCTGGGTTGTGACCCAGGCGACGGCAGATGGACTGACCACTTGGTCGGGCAAGCTGGTTGCCGCAGCCAGGATGTTGGCCGATCAATTAGGTGCTTACGTACAAGTGTTGCTGTTGGGCAGCGAGGACGAAACGCTGGCGAATGCGTTATTGGCGGCTGGCGCAGACGGCGTGCATATGACCACCACGATAATCCCGGCTTTTACTGCTATGGCAGATTTCGTTACGGCACGGGAAGTGGAGGTGCTCTTGTTCGCCGATACGCCTGTACTCCGGCAATATGCGGCAGCTCTGGCCGGTGAACTGGATAAACCGTTTCTTTCCGGCTGCACGGGGCTGGAGATTGATGTCGAGACCAGCGGGTTGCTGGTGCAACGGCCGGTGATGGACAATCGCATCAATGAGATGGTAGCAATGGGGGAGGGGGTGAAGCCGCAAATTGTGGCGTTGTTCCCGGAGCCGTTGCCGGAACCGTTTGACGATCCGTATCGCACCGGTGACGTGGAGACGGTGGATTTGCCGGCCGAGACACCCTGGCCGTGGGTTGCCGGCGAATCGGTGGAGGAGCCGTTGCAGCCGCCTCGTTTGCAGGATGCCAGAATTGTGGTAGCTGGAGGCCGCGGTATGGCAGCGGCCGGTTGGCCGTTGCTGGAATCGTTGGCGAGTGCGTTGGGGGGTGTGGTGGCCGGTTCGCGCGGCGCCGTGGACGAAGGGCTAATCGGTGAAGAGCGCATGGTGGATCTGATGGGCCAGCGCATCGTACCGGACCTATATATCGCCTGCGGCATTAGCGGGCAGATGCAACACAACGCTGCCATCGAGAACGCCCGCATGGTTGTTGCTATCAACCACAATCCCAAGGCACCGATATTCAAAGTGGCCGATGTCGGTTTGGTGGGAGATGTTGCCGAGATTATTCCGGCGCTGATCAACGCGATTCGTGACCAGAAGGCGTTGTAGCCCTTTGCACTTGGGCCTCCGAGGTGTCATTGGCTTCGGAGGCTTCAGTGCTATTTTTCTTGGTGGGCTGGGTCATAAAAGAGCTTTGGTTTTGTCCTGGCAGCCCGATGTTCTGTCAATGCTTCGAGGGAGAGCTTCTCCAACAATGCCTGAGCCTCATCTTTGGCCAGGAGGGTATCCTACTGAGCATTATCGGTACCGATCTCGGCCGCTTCTTCCTCGTTGCTGTACGCAGACTCATTGTGTTACCCTCCGCTCGTCCGGCTATATTTGTGGGCAGCTATGTAATTGTGAAGCCGTCTTGTCTGTTCGGCAAGCCACAATAGCCTTGTGGCGACCAATTGTTGGAACCGATGTATTCAATGGTAAGCGTAGCTCCTCGTATAAGATAGGACGCTGATGCGCGCTGATAAACGCTGGTCAAAAAAGATATTACTCTGGCAATACGAAAACCCCTGTTATTAGACCCGGTTTACGCTATTGACGATCATTAAACGCAGACCAACTCATGTCGACAACGATGAGTACGACATCGATACTGGCAGGATGGCGGCGGACAGCAACGCGGCGAGAGAAAGTGATAGCCCCAAAAAAACGGCCACGACGCAGCCAAGAATCTTTTTCAGGGGGTCTGGGAGGTGAAACGCCCCCAGTGGTATGCCCCTCTTTTTGGGTACAGGGGTTTGGGGGCTGGTCCCCAAGAAAGAAAATAAAATAGATTGTCAGCCGCCATCAACCAACTCTATTCCTATCCCCGTAGCATTACCTCTCAAGCCAGCCATCCCCAATCTTGTCAAGATATTTTCATCCGCTGTGGTGTGCCGAAGGCCCATGTCGACTCCCTGAAAACGAAGCTGCAACGATGATATTCTTTCTTTCACTTCTCCGATTGTCCGACGATCTCGTAGTGCACCACTTGGGGCTCAAATTCCAGCAAAAAATCTTTGTCCTCCGGGTAATACTTCGCCCGCTCCACATCGTCCCCGGCGAAATTCTTGATTACGTCGAGATTCTCCCAGAATGTCATGGTGATGAAATGCGTGACGTCACCTTCTTCGCGTTCCAGAATGTAGACACTAATATTGCCCCCAACTGATTGATAATCGGGAATAGCCCGTTCGTTTAGAAACGTTCGATATGCCTGTGCCTTGCTTGTTGGCACACGTCCATGCCACATACGTACAATCATTTTGTTTCCCTCCACTTGGACAAGCTATAATTAATAAAGTCAACTTTCAGTTCGAGTTTCATTGATTAGACGTCGATAAATGAACAATACGTTCATGTTTTTCTTCGCGTTTTAGCGTCCTTCGTAGCTTTGCGTTAAGTTTTTGCTCCGTGTACACGGATTTCGTTGGTAAGGTACTGCTTGGTTGACTGATTTGACATGTCATAGACGAGAATTTCATTCGGCTAATATACTTGCTTCAATAGCGAAAAATAGATAGAATGCAGTGAACGATTTTTGCAGTAGTATAAACTATCAAAATTAGAAATGCAACCATTACATGAATCTCAGTATGGAGAGAGGATAATTAAGCTATGCAAACGCTAAAAACTGGGGTATCCTGGTTGGACACGCTTATGCCGGAAGGGCTTCCCTTAAACACAACGACGCTTATCAGCGGACCGGGCGGCTCGGGTAAACCACTTATCGGTGATAATTTCGTCGCAGCCTGGCTGCGTAACGGCGGTAGCGCTGTCTTTATGTCGCTGCAATATCCCAGCACGGATTTCATTTACGAGAGCTTGAAGAGTGTTGCCAGTTTGGATCTGCGTCAGTATCAAAAGAAAACGGCTTTTATTTCCCTGGATGTTAGCATTGATGGGCTGACGCCTCCTGAGGGGAATGTATTCAGGGCCAACATGGTGCGGCCGGCAATCTGGGATGCGGCCCTGGAGCAGGCTTATGAGTTGGTGCCTGATGAAGGCCCCGGTATTATGGTCTTTAGTTCGGCTATCAATCTATTGCTCTTTTCTCCCACGTACGGAGAGGCCATTTTGCATAAAATGGAGCTGCTTTTCCAAGAAGAAAAAAAGACGCACACTTATGTATTTTCAGCGAGTACAACGGCTAAAAAGGACGAAATAGCTCGCCTAGAACAACTTGCTGATAATCTGATCATGGCTCGGAGCGAAAAAAAACCATTTCGCTTGTTTATGCGCATTATCCGCCTGCGCGGCGTTAGGTTTTCTAACGAAGAGATTCCAGTTCCTATTCCGCCGCGTGCTTTGGCGCACGTGAAGGATATTGCTGAGCATAGTCGCAAACGCGTGATACCTCAAATTTCCCGGATTTAGTGATTGCTGGTTTCTGAATTGGCTTGGTCAGTAGGCGTTGCGGTCGGTAAAAACGCTCAGAACAGTGCGTAGGATGATCTTGATATCTAATGAAATGGACCAGTTCTCGATGTACCAGAGGTCGTATTTGGTGCGCTCGGCGATGGATGTATCGCCGCGGAGCCCATTGACTTGCGCCCAGCCGGTGAGTCCTGCTTTTTCACGGTGACGATCCATATAGCGGGGAATGCTTTGGCGGAACTGGTTGACGTACACCGGGCGCTCCGGCCGCGGCCCCACTAAGCTCATATCGCCCAAGAGAATATTGATGAGCTGGGGAAGTTCGTCGATGGAATAGCGCCGGATGAATGCGCCAACACGAGTGCGCCGGGTGTCGTTGAAAGTGGTCCAACCGGGCCCGTTTTGTTCCGCATCCACCCGCATGGAACGAAATTTTAGCGTCGGGAATGGTTTTGCGTCTAAGCCCATCCGCTCTTGGACGTAGAAAACTGGCCCCGGGGATTCCAGTTTAATGGCGATAGCCACCAGCAGCATAATAGGCGAGAACAAAATCAAGGCGATTCCGGAGAAGAGAATATCCATAGTGCGTTTTACCGCAATGCGCCAACCGCGCAATGCAATGTCACGAATGGTAAGCAATGGTAACCCGCCTAAGTCACCGATGGTGACCTCTGAAGCCATAATCTGGAAAAGGTCGGGGAACACTTTAATGCCGACTTTTTTCTGGTCACAAAGTGCGACTAAGCCAACGGTTTCTTGATGGGTCGCTTCTGGCCAGGCGATGATAACCTCGTCAATCTTGTGTTGCTCGATGAGCTGGGGTAGATCGGCGCGATGTCCCAGTACGGGCACACCCATGATGGTGCCGGGCACTAATTTGCCATTTGTGGTCACAAACCCGATGACTTTGTAGCCCAAGCTGGGCGTGTGCGTGATCTTTTGTAAGATCATGCGTCCTACTTCTCCGCTGCCTATGATGAGCACGCGATCCGCACCAATGCTCCGTGCTTGCAAGCTGGCTTGCAGCGAAGCGTGCAGCCAGCGGCTGAGACTGACAAAAACAATGGCCAGTGCCCAGGCGTAGCCGATCATGCGACGTTGATACGTAAATTTGTTGGGCAGGAAGAGCGTGACGATGGCAATAGTCAAAAGCATGGCCATCGTAATAGCTTTGCTAACATTGTAAATCTCGTCCAGCATGGCGCTGCTGCGTTGGTGGCGGTATAGATGACTGGCGGCGAAAACGATGAAAATCACGAAAAGGAAGACGGTGATCTCTGGAAGGTAAGTATCGAATGCGTTGAGGCCTCTATGTGGTGAAAGGAGCGTCAATTCATAGGCGAAATAGAATGCCGCCAGGGAGAAAGTCATGTCTAAAATAATTTGGCTGCTGATGAAGAAAGCATAAGATCGTTTCATAATGTTGCTATGACTGTCTTGGTCTGGTTTGGAAGGTTGTTATTAGGAATCGTTTGCCAATATCGACCCCACCGCGCAGGGCAATGCCGCCACGAATAAGCCAGTCCAACCAGCGTGGTGTTGTCTCGGCGTAGTGTTTACGGTAGAAAATGTCCATGGCTCGGTAGAACTCGTAGCGTGCTTTGCGGCTCTTTTTGCTGGCAGCTTCTTTGATATGTAAAACAGTGACATCGGCATTGTACCATATTTCCCAACCGGCCTCCTTGATCCGGTATGCCCAGTCTAAATCTTCGCCGTACATGAAAAAGGTCTCGTCCAAAAGGCCCACTTGCATGATCGTTTCCCGGCGCACCATCATGAAAGCGCCGACGATACTATCCACCGGAATAGTTTCGGTTTCTGGTACGAAAGTCATGTTATAGCGCCCGAAACGCTTGCTCTGGGGAAAAAGCTTGCTTAAACCGATCATGCGGTAGAAAGAAATCTGCGGCGCCGGGAAACTGCGGCGGCAGGCCAAATCTAAACTGCCATCTGGACGCACTAAATGGGGGCCTGCTGCGCCGCAGGAAGATTTGTCATCTAAAAAGGCGACCATTTTCTGCAGCGCATCGGCTGGCAACACGGTATCCGGGTTGAGCAACAAAGCGTAACGGGGCAGCGATTTTGCTGGATGCGCCAGGGGCTGTCTTTGATCGGCGAAACCGAACCAACGCAACCCCTGATTATTGGCTTTAGGATAACCGACGTTCTCGGTATTAGTAATCAGGTGCACAGCCGGAAAATGTTGGGTGACCATGGTCGCGCTGCCGTCCCCGGACGCGTTGTCCACGACGCAGATGCTAACCTGGAGACCTTTCATCGCTTTTTGCACCGATTCTAAGCATTCCTGAAGTAGCTTTTTGGTGTTATAATTAACAATGATGATTGCTACGTCGAGTGTTTTCATGTTTGCCATTTTAGCATAGCGCTGAGGAAAGGGCAATAGCGTTGTTGTTGGAAAAGTCCGTGCGGGCCTGCGTCATACCATAGCGAATGGAAATTGCCCCGATGATAGTTGTATCCCGCAATGCAGCGAGGTTTGTCCGTCAACGGTAAGTCGCAGATTTGCCTTTGTGCTGCATACTACAGGTAGGGTTGTTTGAACTAACGGAAAGTTTTTTCAAGAAAGGAAGGATAGCATGCGCGTAAAAATTGGTGATCTGTATTTGAATGTCGTTGTCGAGGGTAGTGGGCCACCATTACTGTTGGTGCACGGCTTTCCTTTTGACCATACGATGTGGCATGAGCAGTTGTCAGCCTTGGTGGGCCATTTCCAGATGATCGCGCCCGATTTGCGCGGTTTTGGTGATAGTGATGCGCCGGCCTCGTTTTACAGCATGGATCTTTATGCCGATGATTTGGCCCACTTGTTAGATGTTTTAGGCCAAGAGAAGGTCGTGTTGGCCGGCCTTTCCATGGGGGGCTATATCGCTTTAGCCTTTCAACGGCGTTACCCTGAACGCCTGGCCGGTCTGGTATTGGCCGATACACAGGCTACGGCGGATACGGAAACAGCCCGGGCGGGGCGCTATGCGGCGATTCGAACCGTGCAAGCGGAAGGGGTTGAGGCTGTTGTGAGTGGCCTGTTGCCGAAGCTTTTTGCGCCGGCGAATTTCGCCGCTAAACGTATTTTGCGGGAATGGGTGCGTGCTATGATGATGCGACAATCTCCGGCCGGCGTGATGGGTGCTCTGAAAGCCATGGCTGAGCGGCCAGATTCAACGCCGGGGTTGGCGGTCGTTTCTTGCCCCACGTTGGTAATTGTCGGCGAAGAGGACTTGTTGACGCCGCCGGCGAAAGCAGCAGCACTGGTAGCCGCGATCCCAGGTGCTCGTTTGGCGGTGATTCCGGAAGCCGGCCATCTTACGCCGCTGGAGGCTCCCGAGGCGTTTAACAGGCTCCTGTTGGAGAATCTGGATACGGGCTATGCCGCCCGCGAAGATATAGCCCTTGGTGATGTCTGATAGCTATAAATTCTGCCGGTGTTGTGTTTAGTAATCGTTTAGAAATGGTTCCGCTAAAAAAAGCACGCTGATCAACGCTGATGCACGCTGATGCTGCACACGCTGATTTCAAGTATGTTTATTCAGGCAGCACGAGGGCGCTTCCTCTATAAATCGCCTCCCGGCCCCCAATTCTGGAGGGGGGGCGTTGCTTCCCA
This sequence comes from Anaerolineae bacterium, assembly GCA_015486845.1. Taxonomy (GTDB): domain Bacteria; phylum Chloroflexota; class Anaerolineae; order JAADDB01; family JAADDB01; genus WFQU01. The sequence goes on from WFQU01000095.1 coordinate 17,977, forward strand.
CCAAGAAGGGAAATAAAACAGAATGTCAGCCGTCATCAACCAGCGCCGTGCCAATCCCCGTAGCGCTATCTGTCACGGGGTTGAGTGATCGTCTCAAGATAGGTTCTTGCTTTGAATTCAGTTCCTTCTGGAAGAACGGAAAGTAAATTACAGATGGTGACTTAACAAAAGGAGGTTGCATCATAAATGCCTAAGTTAGAACGTTGAAACCAGTTTTTGACAAGTGCGTTTCTGTAATCTATAATTTTTATACTGGTCTGTAGATAAACGTTTGTGCCATGTCTAAGATAGTTCAAGTGAATTGGTGGAAAAGGGAAGAAAATGGCGATTCGAGAGGTGGTGCTAATTGGCGACCCAGTTTTACGCAAAAAGGCTTTGCCCGTGCGTGATTTCGGTCCGGAATTTCAGCAATTGGTTGACGATATGGTTGAAACGATGCGAGAAGCTCCCGGTGTGGGCTTGGCTGCGCCACAAGTTGGTATTTCTAAGCGTCTAATTGTTGTGGAAACAGCGGAAATGGAAGGTGAGCCGGCCAGCGGCCAGCTTTTTGCTGTGGCTAATCCACAAATTATTAAGGCCAGCCGGGAAGAGGAAGAAGGGGAAGAAGGCTGCCTTTCCATTCCCGGCTATGTGGGAGATGTCTGGCGAGCCAGTTGGGTTATTATTAAAGGGAAAGACCGCCGGGGCAAGCCACTCCATTTGAAACTGAGAGGATTCGTGGCTCGTGTTTTCCAACATGAAATCGATCACACCAATGGCGTGCTCTATATTGACCGTATCGATGAGCCCGGCAAATTGCGCAAATTGATTGCTAAAGAAAACGGAGAGATTGAAGCCGTGCCGGTGACAATGCTCGCTGGCCGGGTGGAATCGGTCGCTTCAGCGGCAAACTGAGTTATACCTGGCATCACGAAACCTAAGATTGCGTTCCCTGAAAAAGGTATTGAACTGCAGGGATCACTGAGTACACTGAGAAAAAGCAAAGAGTTCAGCCTGCCGCAATTACCCCGCAAGCCGCCCGAGGCTTAAAGCCATCGGGCTACGTCGGGTAGAAGCCCGCTAAAGCGGGCTGCACCACGATAGCCCCGTTTTCGGGGCTTTTTGTAACGCAGCACGGGAATTCACCCCCTGTGCGCTCGGCCGGGAGATCTCGTAGTCGTGATGAGAAGTTCAACTTCTTCAAAAAGTTGAACTTCTGAATTGCGCCGGCATTTGGCCGCAGGCCCCGTGCAGCGTGACTTTCAATTGCCACAACTGAAGCGGGCTGCACCACGCCAGCCCCGTCAAGGAGCTTCTTACAACGTAGCACGGGAATTCACCCCTCGCGCGCTCAGCCGGAGAACAGTGTCGAATAGACCGGGCGTGCTTTCCCTGATTTGGAGGCCAGGGGGCGTTCTCCAGATTGTTGAGAAAATACTCATTTTTCTCTCTGTGCTCTTTTTCTCATTTTGCCAGTTAGCATCCCTCTGCCTATGCCCCAATTTACCTGCCTACATCAACTCAGTTTTGTTGTTTCTCTATTAGTGATGGTAACATGGGCTTGTGTGCTTGTGGACAGAAACTATTTTCCGCCGGGGAATTTCTACATAGATGCTAAATAACTTAACCAAACTGATGTCATTGGAGCAATGGTGGTTCTTTGTTGGTGTTGACCTCCTCTTGCTCGCTTTGCTGTTCGTACCGACCCGGTATCTGCTTTCGCGGTGGGCGTCCACGATTGGCGAACGAAATGTCGCCACGGCGGCGCCCGCGGATGCAACTTGGTTTCGGCGCCTCCTTTGGTTTCTGGCCCGTGCCGAGCTTTGGACGCTTTTTCTGCTGATACCGCTATTTCTGGCCCCAAGCGCTACCAGTACTTATATTATTGTGAGTTTAGGGTTTTTGTTGGCTTGGCTGATCAGGCGGTTTGGCCGGGGCGTTTGGACTTTGCCTTCTCCTTTTGACTGGTTGGCAATAAGCCTGGTTGTGCTAAGTGGGTTATCTTTTTTGCTGCATGGCCACTGGGATGTGAGTTTCCCGTACTTGTTCCGCTTTTGGAGCGGGCTGGGGTTTATGTACTTGATCTTGAATTGGGTAGATAGCGACGGCCGGGCCAA
>WFQU01000096.1 GCA_015486845.1 Anaerolineae bacterium
CAGCGGATGAAAATAAGCCGGTAGCCGACAGCCAGTAGCTGTCAGCAAGTACGCCGCCACAGAGGAGCTTGTAGCCGAGCGATCGCCTGCGTAGTCGCGACTACGCCGACGCGGGTCGGCGTAGTCGCGACTACGCAGGCGATCGCTCGGCTACAAGCTCCTCTGTGGCGGCGTACTTGCTGACAGCTACTGGCTGTCGGCTACCGGCTTATTTTCATCCGCTGTGGTGTGCCGTAGGCTCATGATAACTCCCTTGAAAATAAGACCTCTCCCCTGGCTTACCGCCCAAAAGGGCGGCAAGCCTTCCCCTCCCCGTATCGGGGAGGGGAAAAAGCTAAGCGTAGCGCAACTTAGAGGAAAGGTCTCCCCTCGAAATAAGTTGACGCAGCGGCGCAAAGGCGCAGAGCGTCTAAAAAAATCAAGCTCCCTTTAAGAAGTTCAACTTCTGCGAGAAGTTGAACTTCTAATCGCCGGCGTTCTCCACCTGAGCGCATGGGGGTCAAATCCCCGTGCTACGTCGCCAAGAAGCCCCCTGAAAGGGGGCTGGTGTTGAGCAGCTCCTTGGCAGCGGGTGCTACCTTGACGTACTCCACCGCCACACCGGCAAGCGGAGGATGGAAGGCGAAAAATGGATAATCGGGACGGTAAGAAGGTCTGATTTCCCTTTTCTCTTTCCTTTCTCCCTTTTTCTCCTCCCTGGGGGTAGGGAGCGTTTTCATCCGCTGTAGTATGCCGCGGACCCATCTGGGCTCCGGCATTAAGTAGCACAATTCAGTAATGACGACACAGCAAGTATAGCACAGTTGGTGTGGATTGATTGAACGCGGTGTTCTGGGGATGTCCCGTGGCGTTGAAAAGATGCGGTGTTGACGTAGCTATCGTGCGATTCCTACACGGAGGCTCAGAGCTGTTTTGTAGACGTTGCTATCCATGTGTGCGCACTCTTTCTTACGTATTACGCTGATTTTTGATCTGCTGTGTTGGCCAATCTGCATATAACCGCATAGGTAGGCCGCAGACTCATGATAACGCGCCATATCACCCATTTGGATGATGCGGTTTTAGCCCCCACTTTCCACCTACGCCCATTTTTACGCCAAAGGAACGATTGACAAACGCTTTTTGATCTGCTATGGTGAAGACGTAAGGTTGGAAAAGATTTGTACGGTCATTGATAAAGGGAGGTTTCTATGAAAAGGCGATATTCTGCATTGACGGTTATTAGTTTGTTGGTCATCATTTCCATGATGGCGGTGGGGTTGGCTGCTGCCGCGCCGAGCCCCGGTAACGGTAGCACCGATATTCGTGTTATGAATACGAATACGAATTTGGCTGCTGCGGCGGCGCAAGTTGTTGTTGATTATTACAATGCTACTGGTGGCGTGGAACGCTCCACCAATTATAACGTGCCGTCGTTGGGTTCCCATGATTTCCTGGCTAGCGATTCTGGCTTGGGCGATGGCTTTAACGGGGCAGCGGTTATTTCTTCTGATCAGCAGTTGGCTTCTGTGGCCTATATTCACTGGACTGGTGGCCAATCCACCGATGGAACAACGGCAGCGGCTTACAACGGCTTTTCGGTCGGTGCCACAAGCATGTATTGTGCTTCATTGGCAGATCGCCCATCTCAAGCCAGCAAGATTGCTGTACAGAATGCGGACACTGGCACAGCTAATGTAGCTGTCCATTTCTACGATCGTTCCGGTAACGAGTGGAACGGTGGCCCTGTTACGAGGTCCATTCCGCAGGGTTCCAGTAAGGTTGTTGATTTGAGCACACTTAATTTGCCGACGACCACACCGCCTGGTGATGGCTGGTTGGGCAGTGCGAAGATTGTGTCCACTAACGGTAAGAAGATTGCGGCCGTGGTGACCCTTTTCTGGAACAATTATTCCAGTGCTTATAACTGTGTGCCTTCCGGCTCGACGACATTGAATTTTCCCGATGTGAAACGCCGCAAGCTTAGTGGCAACTGGGTGCAGTACGGCGGTAATGTAGTGCAGAACCTGTCCAACAGCCCGGCGCACATTACAGCACATTGGGTGAATCGCAGTGGAACTGAAGTTTATTCTTTCACGGATACCATCCCGGCCATGTCCAGCCACGGCTACAACACTCGGTTTAATGCCAATACCCCGAATCCTGCGGCTATGTTCACCGCCATGGGGGATGACGCACAAATCGGGCTGAAGATTACTTCGGATCAGCCGTTGGCCGGCGTTTACAACAGCTTGACGGTGCAAGGCACGAACCAGAAGGCCAGTAGCTACTCGGCCGAAGGTGCTGGCGGCACGCATCTTTTTATGCCGGCTATCTATCGTCTTCAGAGTGGGAGCACGTTCACTAAGTTCAGTGCTTTGTTGGTATACAACCCGGGAACAGCAGCTGCTAACGTAACGGTGCATTGGTACAACCAGGCTGGTACGCAGCTCTACAGCTTTACAGACTCTATCCCGGCTGGCTCCAGCCATGGTTACAACACCCGGTTCAACGCCAATACGCCCAACGCCAGTGCTTTGTTCTCGGCTTTAGGCAGCAATTTCAAAGGTGCTGTTTACGTGGAATCTAACGTGCCGGTGATTGGCTTGAGCAATACGAATTATCCTGATCAGCAGGCAACCTATAACGCTTTTAGCCAATAAATCTGGTCTGTGTAACAGGTTGTAAATGTAAATAGCGAAAACGTCTTCATCGACCGGTGAAGACGTTTTCGTACCATCCATAATACTGGAGCAAGTAGCCGTTACACTTGGACTGGAGGAACGTCAGTAAAAATAGTGCGTTGTTGTGGGAAAATAGTCCTTGTTGCCTATGGTTAGGCTAATGTAAGGCGTTTAAAATGCAAGTGTGTGGCACAGGCAATATGGAGAAACAGTGAGAAAGATTGGGTTCCGTCCAGCTTGTATTATTATCATTAGTGTATTGTTCTCTTTTATCGTGGGGAACGGATACGCGGCGGCGGACGCGTCTCCTTCTGTTTCTTCCACGCAGCCCCTGCACTTTTACCTGCCAGCAGTGACTTTTTCTCCGGAAGCCCAGACTATGTTGGACGAATCCGCTGCGCAAGAGCGGGTTTTCTATTACACCGTCCAGCCGGGGGATACGCTGCTTTCCGTTGCCTTAGAATTTGGTCGTGAACTATCACTGATGCCATGCGCTACTTCACCTTTTCGTCCAGAGCCCATTGTCTTGCAACCGGAGGAAGTATTGCGCATCCCGCCGGCTTCCGCTACCTGCCATCGCGTACAAGCCGGCGAAACGGTGCGCTCGCTCGCCGCGCAATACCATGTGCCCGTTACAGCTCTGTTGGCCGAGACATGGAACAACCTGGCATCTGACGACATATCTTTGTGGCCGGGCCGGTGGATATTGATAGAAGGTGGGTCCACGCTTCCTCCCGTCACGGTCCGTTATCCCACGCCGACGCCAACTTCCTCTCCTTGGCCTTACGGTGATGGCAAATTCATTTGGCCGTTGCACGGAATTATCACGCAGCATTGGAGCTTGCACCATCGCGCCATTGATATTGCTGCACCGCTGGGCACGCCGATAGTCGCGGCAGATAACGGTAAGGTGATCCGAGCGGGCTGGAATACACAGGGCTACGGCTGGCTGGTCATTATCGATCATGGCAATGACTATTTAACGCTTTACGCTCATTTAAGCAGTATTGAGGTCAATTTGGGTGATGTGGTGCGTCAGGGGCAGGTAATTGGCTTAGTTGGCAGCACCGGTCACTCCACCGGCCCCCATTTACACTTCGAAATTCGTGACTTCGGCCGTTTAGTCGATCCGCTCTCTCTCCTGCCACAGCGCTAAGCACGGTGTCATATTTCTGTTATGCCCTGTTTGGCTTTTTTTCCATCGCATGGGGCACGTTGTTCTCTTCACGGATGCAATGTTTGGATGGCCACGCTGTGTTGTTCCACCACCGGGCGCGACCAGTACATCGTGGCATAATTACCAGCAAGCCAGCGCGCTGTTTGGTCATTATAGTGTGGATCGGCGGGGTGGCCGGACTGGCCGCCACTGGTGATCATCTTTCCTTGCTCCCAATCGGCCAGGTTCAAAATCATGCGAAAAGAGGGCGCCACGACTACGCGCTGGTCATGAGGCGAAGCGATGCCGACCCAAACGGTCTGCCCATCTCCAGGTACTGGATACGGGCCACGGTTAAAGATGGGACGCAACACTTTTCTGGCATCGCCTAACGGGTGCCTCAAAGTGAGACAGTGCAAGTTTCCCCACTGCCATTTCTTGTCGATTTTGTTGCCCCGCTGGGTAGAAAGCTCGGCTAAAGCGTTTGCCAAAGCGTGTTGCAAGAGCTCCGTTTTGTCGCCGTCATATAGGACAGGATTTTCTTCTGCCAAAAGCGTTAATAACCTGGCTACGGGCTTACCTACACTGATGTTGAGGGCCAGGAACGGGGTAAACGAGTCATATAGAAAATAAGACGCCCAGGAGCCTAGCTTGTTGGTAAAAACCAGGTCTAACAGATTGCGAATGGTGAACGCGTAAATGGTCGCACCGATGCTTTGTTTATTCATGCGTCCATCCCAGGCTTGCAGAATCGTGAGCGCTTTTTCTTCCTGTTGATTGTGCGCAGTCAGTGCCTGTAAATAGGGCAGGAGTTGAACGGCGGCTAAAGAGAGTACATCTTGCTGGATGGCGATACAATCAGCGCAGTCGAAACGCTGTTTGGCGGCTAAGAGTTGTGTGATGCGGGCAGCTCGAAAGCCCGGCAAATAGTCAGCCCCCAAGAAATAGGGGAAATCGTCCGGTGTAATTTTGTTGTTGGCAGTAACGATGGTGCCGCTCGGCGGATTGAAAGACGCCGGCAGTTCGGCGGCGGACACCCATCCCTGCCATGCGTAATCGGCATCCCAGCCGGGGGTGGGCACTAACCCGTGCCCTTTAGTCCGTAATGGAACCAACCCGGCCAATTTGTAGCCAATATTGCCCTGCCGATCCGCATAAGTAAAATTCTGCGCCGGCGCGATCCAGCCGCTTAAAATTTCGTTAAAACTTTGCCAATCCTGCGCTTTGTTGATGTCCCAGATGATATCCAGGTTGGGTAACGATTCCTGGCCAGTCCAGCGGACTGCTAAGGGCGGCAAAGCGGTTACAGGAAGCATATCGTTGATGATAGGGCCGTGTTCGCTCAAGCGGACCATGAAACGATGTGGTTCTTTTTCACCCCTGATTTTGATTTCCTGCTGAATTTCCTGGAACGGATGCCATTGACCTTGGTACGAGTAATGCTGTGGATCGTCGGGGCGTACTCTTTCGACGTAGAGGTCCTGTGCGTCGGTGAATCCATTGGTCACGCCCCAAGCGATGTTTTCGTTGTGCCCGATGATGATGCCAGGGACGCCGGCAAAGGTCATGCCGCTCACCGCAATTTCCGGCGCGACAAGGTGCATTTCGTACCAAGTGCCGGGCATGAGCATCTCTAAATGCGGATCATTGGCCAAAATGGGGGCATCTCCTATGCTGCGCTCTGGGCCAAGCACCCAGCTGTTGCTACCCCTACCGGCGCCGGGCAGGCGCCATATCTGTTTGATCCGAGCGTAGGCTTCCAGCAGAGCTGTCGTATCTTTTCCGTCAAAATGGCTGGGCAAGATAGTAGGATGCTCGACTGGGTAGGTTATTTCCAGCGCCATGGCCATCTCGCTGCCCAATTCCTGTTGCAGGATAGCCCGCATGAGTTCTGTTTCCCAGTTGGCGGAAAGTGCCCAGGCCATTACCTGGTTAAAGGCGAGAATATCGGCTGGCTGCCACGGTTGGATGCCGATGCGCAGCAGCGTGAATTCGGCCGGCAGTTCGTCGTCGTGCGTGGCCAAGAAAGCGTTGATCCCCTCTGTGTACCAGGTGAGCCTTTGTAAATCGGTGATGCTATGCCGGCTAATTTCTGCCTGAGCCAAGCGTTGGAAGCCGAGAATGCGGGATAGTTTGTCGGCCAGGAGTACTGAGTGTCCGGCAATTTCGGCTAGCCGCCCTTGGGCCACGCGCCGATTGAGTTCCATTTGCCAGAGTCGGTCTTGGGCATGCAGAAAGCCTTGCGCTCGGATCAAGTCTTCTTCTGTCTGTGCGTAGACATGCGGCACGCCTCGTTCGTCCCAGAAGACTTCCACGTTGGCGTTCAAACCGTGTAATCTTGTTTTGCCATTACGCCGGGGCAATGGATGACGAAAAATGCGCCAGTAGCCGATGAGCAGCACGAGTGTGATGGTCAGCAGCGCGATAATAAGTATCAGAAAAAGCATGATGAATCGCCCTATCAGTGTTTGCCATCGTGCGAGGGATGCCAATTTGATCGAATTAATGGAAAGTATTGTACCATGGCCAGTTGCGACGAACAAACAGAGCACATGGGTAGGGGTGGCTATATGCTTCATTAGCTACTTGGTGGAGGAAATGTCTGAATTGGCTGGCCCAAGATTGACGAGCCGGCTAACTTTAAGTATGCTAAGATGTTATTGGCGTGGCCCTTAGGCGCTATCTGTAGGATGGCCGCCTGAGCGAAGGGGCCTGATTTTTTTAGACGCGTTGCGCCTTGGCGCTGCTGCGTTAATTGATTTTGAGGGGAGACCTCTCCTCTAAGCTGCGCTACGCTTAGCTTTTCCCCCTCCCCGTATTGGGGAGGGGGAGGCTTGCTGCCCTTTTGGGCGCTTACTCGGCGCCCAGCGACTAAAAGTCACGGCAACACCTGCAAAATCGCCCTACGGCGATTAGCATGTAACCTGCGCAGGCAGGTTTCGCAGTTGTAGCAGCGATTTCTAATCGCCGGACTATTGTTTTTTTATCTGCGTGCGCAGCCTGCGTTGATCTGCGTACCATTTTTATTCTTAGAGGAGATATAAGCTTGGCACGTTTCTTGAATCTATTCAGCGGTAAAAGCAAAGCACATGAAGGGGAAAAAGTAATCACCATTGTTTCCGGCCTACCCCGTTCCGGCACGTCCATGATGATGAAAATGTTGGAAGCGGGAGGATTAGAGGTTTTTACCGATAACATTCGGACGGCTGACGATGATAATCCCAAAGGCTACTACGAATTCGAGCGGGTTAAAAAGCTGGACAAGGGGGATACTGTTTGGGTGGAGGACGCCCAAGGCAAAGTCGTGAAGGTGATTTCTGTTTTGTTGCAGCATTTGCCGCCCGGGTACACCTATCGGGTGATTTTCATGCACCGCCAGATCGCCGAAGTATTAGCGTCGCAGCGGAAGATGCTCATCCGTCGGGGCGAACCAACTGATAAGGTGAGTGATGAACGGTTGGCGCAGCTTTATCGCAAGCATTTGCGCCAGGTAGAAGATTGGCTGGCGCAGCAATCGAATTTCTCCGTGCTTTATGTAACTTACAATGACGTGCTAAAAGATCCACTGCCGCACGTCCGGCGTATCAACCAGTTTTTGGGAGGTCGTTTGGACGAAGAGCAGATGGTGACGATAGTCGACCCAACCCTTTATCGTCAGCGTCAGGAACAGTTGTCGTCAACCGCGTCATAAGTCCGACGGAGCTGTAACGTCAGTGATTCTAGATCTATTCACCTGAACCGCTGGCTTGTTTCACGCCTGGCTTACCTTCGCTGCGATTGTCGAAGAATCGTTGTGTCGGGTAAGCGAAGTCGATGTCGTCATGGCGAGCAAATTCCCGCAAGATACTTTCCCATATTGCTTGGCTGCTATCCCTACGCTCGGTGGGCCGGCACAAGTGGCGGATGGTAAGCAAAACGCCACTGTCCTCGACGCTTGTGTATACAGTCGGAGTCAAGTGGGTGTAATAAAGCAGATATGTTTTGCCGGCCTCACGGACGCCCTGACGGGCGTCATCCCGCAAATGTAGGCTTTGTTCTTCAGCAATGCGTTGTAAAATGGCTTTGGCTTTTCCCCAATTGCTTTCAAACGTCAGCAGAACCAGCACCTCGTTCCAAAGGTAGCGGAATCCTTTGTTATAATTAGCAACGGGGTCGGTGAAAATGCGGCCATTGGGAATGTGAATGATCCGGCCGGTGCTTTGGTCGGCATGAACCCAGTTGCCGACTTCCATGAGCAGAAACTCGAAAAGGCGTTGATCAATGACATCGCCGGCAATTCCCCCAATTTGGATGCGGTCTCCAACTTGAAATGGACGCCGCCAGAGGATGAAGAACCAACCGACAAAATTCACGATGGGGTCTTTGAGAGCAATGGCAATGCCGGCCGATAACAAGCCTAAATAGGTGACGATGGCATGCATATCCTGAATCCAGATGCGGCCGACAATGAGAATGCCGAGGAAAATAGTGGCGTAAGCGCTGCCTTTGCGCCACTGATAGCGAGCATGAAGACGCTTCCTATCAATCCGGTGCTGAATGACGCGCAGCGTAATCCATCGCAATGCCGAGAGCAGCAAGATAATAGCGATGGAGATAACAATCTTATCTTGGATTGCATGGCCCAGGGTGCTTAAGCCTGGCACTTTTTGGATTAGCGTTGTAATTTGCGGCATGATAGACTTTCTTTTAGGCTATTCTGTATTAAAAATCCCAATCGCATTGCGGCTTCTCGTTTTTCTCTGCTGATCCGGCCGACTTCTCGCCAAATGTGATGCACTGCTTTTTAATCCCGGCCTGATTCGTAATTACGGATGACCATCACTTGCTTCTTCAACTGGTGTGAGCCAGACGGCCAGATCGTAGTAAGTCGGTCCGCCGCCCAAGTCTGTTTCGTTCTGAGCAATGAGGATATTCGTCCCTTGCTCGTCGAAACTCAATTTACGCCACCAAGGCCCCGGCATACTCACCACGCCCAATTTTACTTCCGGCGCGACAACAGCCTTCGCCCGCACTTTGCCCCGCGCGTTGTGCAGCCAGACATAATTGCCGTCCCTGATGCCCCGGGGCGCTGCATCCGCTGGGTGAATGGTAACTGTCGGCTCGCCTTGTTGTGCTAACAAATGCGGCACATTGGCAAAAGTGCTGTTGAGTAGGTAATGCGGCGAGGCGGTAATGCACGCTAAAGGCCCTGTTTTCGTGATTGCTGTGGGCACTTCGCGGGGCGGGTTATACGTCGGCAGCGGATCGAAGCCATCGCGAGCCATTTTTGCACTATAGAATTCACATTTGCCGCTGGGCGTGTAGAAATGACCTTCCGCAAATGGTAAGAACGGCTCTGGCAGATTGAGGCGGGCATAGCCATTTTCCAAAAGACGGTCCAGCGAAATGCCTTGCAGGTGCAGATTGTCGCTGTTTAGCGCTTGTTGAATCAGTGCCAGGTCGTTATCGCGGAAGTAAGGTTCCACAAACGCCATCCGCGCGGCCAGTAAACGGAAAATTTCGCTGTTGGATTTACTTTCGCCCAAGGGGGCGATGGCCGGCTGATTCAGCGAAACGAAGCCATGGCCGTATGATCCCAACAGGTCCCAATGTTCTAACTGGGTGGTAGCCGGCAATAAAATGTCCGCATAATCCGCCGTGTCGGTCTGGAAATGTTCCAAAACTACCGTGAAAAGGTCCTCCCGGCGCAGTCCGTCAATGACGCTATTTTGATCCGGCGCAATGGTGGCTGGATTGCTGTTGTATACGAACAGCGCTTTGATAGCAGGATTGGGATCGCCGAAAACTAACGCCCGGCGTCGGGCATCGGGCTGTTGGCTGAGCGTATCGCCCAAGCGGGTCATGTTGAACTTGCGACCTTTCGTCTGGCGTAGCGCTGGCCGGCGCAGCGCTTGCTCGTTGAAAGGGAAAAGATCACTGCTGCTGAGCAGGGCGCCGCCACCCTGTTGTCGCCAGGCGCCGGTGAGGGCCGGCAGTAGGGCGATATTGCGCACTGCCATGCCGCCTCCGCCGTGCCGCTGTAAGCCGTAATTCAGACGGATGGCCGCTGGCCGGGTCGTGGCATACTGCCGGGCCAGAGCGACGATAGTTTTTGCCGGGATGTCCGTAATGGTGGCCACGCGCTCCGGCGTCCATGCTGATAGCCGTTCGACGAGCTGATCGAAGCCGAGAGTATAGCGCCTTACATAATCCTCGTCGTAAAGCGCTTCCGTCACGATGCTCTGCATCATAGCCAGCGCTAACGCACCGTCTGTACCGGGCCGGATGGGCAGCCAGCGATCCACTGCCGCAGCGGTGCGGGTACGCACCGGATCGATGGCGATGACTTCGGCACCGGCTCGGCGGGCTCGCTGCACGAATGGCCACAAATGCACATTGCTGGTCAATGTGTTAGTGCCCCAAAGAAGAATGAGCCTGGCGTGGGCGAAATCTTCCGGTAGGATACCAACATTGGCGCCGATGCTGTACGCATAGCCGACGGTTCCTGCGCTGGAACAGAGTGTGTGGGCAGCCTGGCTGGCCCCCAAGCGTCCGAAAAAGCGGCGATCCATGCTCTCTCCCTGGATTAGCCCCAGCGTGCCGCCGTAAGCATACGGGTAGACCGCCTCGCTGCCGTAGCGGCGGACAATGGCTTTCAGCCGTTGCGCGATTTCGTCCAACGCTTCGGCCCAGGAAATGCGTTGAAACCGGCCTTCTCCTTTGGGACCGACGCGCCGCTGAGGGTAGAGCAGCCGTTCTGGATGGTAGGTGCGGGCAATGTAGCCGCGATTAGGGCGCGGGGAGGCGACCTTTGGACAAAGGAAGCCTTTGGTGACTGGGTGATCCGGGTCGCCGGTGAGGCGCACCGCCCGGCCTTCGGCGTCCACTTCCACGAGATAAGCGCACCGGTCCGGACAGTCGTGCGGGCATACTCCATGGATAAGTTGTTTCGTTCGTGGTTTCATTTTTTGTCCTTTGAATATAATTTAACATAAAAGTGCAGCACCGCAGGCAGAGCCCGGAAAACGCAGTGCTTGTCCTCTGTCAGCAGTTGTGATCAAAGATCACACTTATGGGACCTGTAGCTATCTACCAATTAAATTTGGTGTCTTACTGCCCATTTTCTTAGAGCCTTTCTTCTTTTGTTACTTTGCCATGACATGTGAAAATTTCCTCGGCAACATTGAGAAGATACACTTTTGGTGTATAATGTAGGTGTATCGGCGACGTAATAGTTATATTTTTGTGTTGTTCAATAATCAAGAGAAATTAAACCGTGCTGATTGACGCGTGTTAGAGAGTAAACGCTATGATGGTAAAACTTTTATTAAGCTGGGATATTCGCCAGGGCCAGGACGAAGCCTATTTTACTTTCATAGTCAAAGAGTTTGTGCCGACGCTAATGCGTCTGGGTTTGCGTCCCACCGATGCCTGGTACACCATTTACGGTGACGAGCCACAAATATTAATTGGGGCTGTTGCCGACGATTTGGATGGTATGGCGCGTGCCCTACGCAGCGAGACTTGGGCTCAGAGCACAAGTAAGCTGTCTCACTATATTGAAAATTACAGGCAAAAAATTGTGCCGGCGCGTTCTTCCTTTCAGTTATGAAGTTGGCTGCACTTTTACCGGCTCTACCAGGATAAATTTCTTTCCTTCTCGGCGCAGCCATGCCGATTCCATCGTCGCATCGTGTTGGAAAAATAGCCGGGCGTGGTGACGCACAGCCCAGTTCCCTAACATTTTCTTACTGGTAATGCTAACCAACGGCTCGACATCAAAAGATGAAACCCAACCTAACCGTTCTAAGAAAATACCCCAGGGACACGCATCACCTAAAAAGATGGCTGCTTCATCGTTAGATTGTACAACAATCGTTTGAAATGAGGGGGTATGACCCGGCGCGATTTTCGTTCTCACTTGACCAGTGATTTCAGTATCCCCGTCGATGATTTGCAATTGGCCATTTTCCAACAACGGGCGGAAATTATCGGCAAAATAGGTGCCGCGTGTTCGCTCGTCCGGGAACATAGCTGCACTTAATTCCTGTCGCTGTGCGAAATAGGTGGCATTGGGGAAAGTAGGCAATACATTCCCTTTCTCGTTCCAGTACGTGTTGCCGCCGCAATGATCACCGTGCAAGTGCGTTAGGACGACTATGTCGATCGCTTCCGGTTCTACGCCAATAGAGCGCAAATCATTGATTAAGCGCGCCCTTTGCGGACCTAAGCCCAGAATATTGCGCATTTTCTCGCTGAGCTTGTCGCCGTAGCCAGTATCCACCAAGATTTTCTTACCCTCGGATTCCAGGTAAAGGGAACGCAAAAACATTGGCACGCGGTTTTTTTCGTCTGCCGTGGTTACTTTTGACCACAATGCTTTTGGCACTAAGCCAAATAGGCCTCCCACATCTGTGTAATTGATGCCGTCGGAAACCAAGTAAACATCTAAATTGCCCACATGATACTTGTTTGCCATGAATATCTCCTCTGAAAATAAAACGCAGATTAACGCAGGCTGCGCACGCAGATAAAAAATAATGGTCAAAAAAACTTGTTTCATTACGGCGTCACGACCACAGTCCCTTTTAGAAGTTCAACTTCTCGCAGAAGTTGAACTTCTAATCGACAGCGTTCTCCGCCCGAGCGCACGGGGGTCAAATCCCCGTGCTACGTCGCCAAGAAGCCCCCTGAAAG
>WFQU01000097.1 GCA_015486845.1 Anaerolineae bacterium
TACCCGGATGTCCAGTGGAAAGCCGTGCCATTGCCGACTGGCCCGAAGGGGAAAGCGGATGTGATTTTCACTAACGCCATTGGTGTGAATGCAGCGACCAAGTACCCGAAGGCGGCAGCAGCTTTTACCATTTTCGTGACCAGCCGTTACAACCAGGCTGAAATCGTCAAGACCGGCTTTGCTTATAGCACCCATCCAGACCAGCTTAACCTGGTAAAGGATGCCAACGACAAAGCCATTGCGCAAGGTGGTACCTTCAAGCTGACTCGCGTGGCCTACTGGGGTCCCAACACGGGTAAGGTCAACGATGTCGTTTCCAAAGCACTGGAGCGCATCTATTTGGGCGACCAGGGCGTCGACGAGAGCTTTGCCCAAGCCCAGAAGGAGGCTCAAGCTGCGCTATCAGGTAAATAAGCGCTAACTATTTGGGTGCCGGGCGGGTTCAACCTGCCCGGCACCTAGACGAGACAAGGAGGGAGGAATATGATCTCAGCAATATCTGGCCAACGGCAACCGGCAACTAAACAGTCCTCATGGCTGGCTGCCCTGATCGGTTTCTTGATTGTTACTTTTTTCGTTTCAGCGGCAACTATCATCTCCGCGCCTACCAAGGGTGTCAAAATAACCCAGGTTGACAAATACCTAACGGAGGTTTTCGATACAAGCCCGCTATTTGCTCTGGCCGGCATCGCATTGGGAATTGTCCTGGGTATCATCACTGCGGCAGTGATCTACCGGGTTTGGGGCGATCAACGCCGGCGTGAAGAGTTTATTGCTGGTTATTTATTCCTGTCGCCGTACTTGTTCGTCACGTTTGTCTTTACTGTGGGCGTGTTGCTATTTGCCCTTTACATTGCTTTCTTCAAATATAATATTTTTACCGAGCCTGTGTTTGTTGGGTTCAGCAATTTTATTAAGGCAGTCGGAAGCAAAGATTTTCGGCAAGCACTGGTCAACGTCATATGGTATATGTTCATCGTCACGCCGGTACAAACAGCTCTGGCCCTGCTGATGGCTGTATTGCTTAACCAGAAAATGCGAGGCAAGGCATTCTTTCGCACGATATTTTACACGCCCAGCGTTACCTCTTCTGTGGTCATCTCCATGATATTTTGGTGGCTTTACTTGAAGACTGGCTATCTGAACTTTGCCTTCGCTAAAGTGTGGGCACTTTGGGGCGGACATTGGGCGGCGGTCCAGTGGTTGAACAATCCCCGCGGCCTGTTCCAGCTAATCTGGATGGCTTTCGGTAGCAATATTCACTCGCATCTATGGTACTTGCGCGGTCCCAGCGTGACTTTAATGGCGATCATGTTCCAGAATATTTTCACCACCGTGCCGACATTCATGATCATGTTTCTGGCCGCGCTGCAAGATATTCCCCGAAGCCTCTACGAGGCAGCCGATATTGACGGTGCTAATGGCCGGGATACGTTCTTTAAAATCACGGTACCTATGCTGCGACCGATTATTTTGTTAGTCGTGGTGTTAGGCACGATTGGAACTTTGCAGATCTTCGATCAGGTGTATATCTTGACCAGTGGTGGCCCTTTGGGGACAACGCTAACGCCAGTCTATTTGGTGTTCACGGAAGCGTTGGGCACACAGGGTCAGATCCGGTTTGGCTATGCCTCGGCGATGGCTTTTATCTTGGCGGTGATTATTTTCGCGTTTACGCTACTGCAGCGTCACTATATTGAGGGGGGCACTGAACAGTATTAAGGAGATTATTGATGACTACGACACCCGCACCGCGCCGGGAACGTGTGATGGCGCTGAATAATGCAGTTCGCTCCTGGCAGGAGCGCAAAATTCTGATGTACATACTTCTCGTTGTGACCGGCTTGATCTCGCTGGCGCCATTTGTCTTAGCTTTCTTAGGCACCTTCAAGACCGATGCGGAGATCATCGCCTATCCGCCTACATTTTTCCCCAAACACTGGTTGATCGGTAACTGGGCTACTACCTGGAACACAAATATGGGCCAAGGGGCAACGTTTCCCCGCTGGCTGTTGAATACGGCGGTGATCGCGGTGGGTTCAGCTGTGCTGCAAGTCGTCTTTTGTTCGATGGCGGCTTATTCCTTTGCCCGACTGCATTTTCCGGGCAAGGACACCATTTTTGCCGCCATGCTGGCCAGCATGATGATCCCCGGGGCCATAACGATGATCCCTGCTTATGTGCTGATGACCAAGCTGAGGCTGATCAATACTTACTGGTCACTGCTGATACCAGGTGCCGTCGGAGCTGGCAACATCTTCATCCTGACGCAATTTCTGAAATCGTTGCCCATAGAATTAGAAGAAGTAGCGTTCATGGATGGCGCCTCGCGTTTCCGCATCTACAAGGATGTGATTCTCCCGCTGTCCCGCCCGGCCCTGCTGACAGTGTTCATCTTGCAGTTCCAGGGCATGTGGAATGCCTTCCTGGCTCCATTGCTTTACCTGGATACGCCGAAGATGTGGGTGCTAAATGTGGCACTGACCATCTTTCAACAACAGTATAAAGCCCAGTGGAACCTGACCCTGGTAGCGGCTATGTTCAACGCCGTGCCGGTACTACTTTTGTTTGCTCTCTTCAGCCGCTATTACATCGAGGGAATCAGCTACGCAGGGCTCAAAGGATAATGAAGCTCGGGCAACCACATTGTGACCTTGTCGCCCCATAGGTTGGAGCAATGCTTTACACATTTGTGCTTTTCAGTCGAGCGGTACGTGCCTGGTGGGACGATTTTCTTTTCCTCCTGGTGATAAATCTCATCTGGCTATTGGCCCAGCTAACGATTGTGCTGGGGCCGCCGGCCACACTGGGATTATATGTGGTTGCCCAAAAGGTGCTGAATCGCGAGCTGGTCGGATTCGGGGATTTCTGGCAGGCAGTCCGGGGTAGGTTCGGCCGGGCGTGGAGCTGGGGAGCAGCGCAACTGGTCGTTTATGGCGTGCTGGGTTTTAACTTGCTTGCCTACGGCAATCGATCGGGAGTGGGTTTCCTGGCCTTGCGCTACGCCTGGGTTTTGCTGCTGTTGGCGTGGTTCTCGTTGAACCTCTATTACTGGCCACTCAATCTGGCCCAATCTGATCGGCGTTTCATCACCACGCTGAGCAATGCGGCTAAAATGGTGCTGTTGAATCCCGGTTTCACTTTCGCCTATGCCTTGACGACACTGCTGTTCGTCACTATCAGCGTGTTTTCTGGGATATTGTTGGGCGCGGTGCTGGGGATCTGGTTGGCCCTGTGGGGCACGCTGGTGGTGCAGGATCGGCTCGGGAAACGCTGATCAGTTTCTGAGACCCGAAGGGTCTTTGGCGATTCCGTGTCGCACAGACTGGCGGGCAAGCAAGGATATTCCATCAAGCCAACAAATGTGCAAGCCCTTCGGGTCTGGGGAGGATGACACGATGAAACAGATAATGAAGCAATTAAGGCTGGTAAACTTGATCTTGCCGGTTGTCCTGATCCTGCTCCTGAGCGGTTGTGGCGCGGTGACTTCGGTGCCCACGACGATACCCGCTGCAACTGTTGCGCCCATTACGATAGCTGCCGCAACCAGGGAGGGCGACCACAGAGGGGTCGCCTCTACGCCTGCAACCCAGCCTGTACCTCCTCTCTATCGTGATTGCGTCAGCGGAGAGATTCCTCAAAAGCTTGTCTTCGACGACCTGCACCAGAGCCACCCC
This sequence comes from Anaerolineae bacterium, assembly GCA_015486845.1. GTDB lineage: Bacteria > Chloroflexota > Anaerolineae > JAADDB01 > JAADDB01 > WFQU01. The sequence continues at coordinate 3,678 of WFQU01000097.1, forward strand.
GGCCAGCCTGATACCCCCTTTGTCGCAGCCGGCCATCGCCTCTATGTCATTGGAGACATCGACGGGAGTTTCCGGCCACGGAGCAATCCCTACGAGCGCACCGAGGCGGAGATGGCCTGCCATCCCCCGGCGGGCGACTTAGGCGGGGTGTGGGCGCAGCCCACTAAAGCGCTGGACGGTTACGTTTACGTCCTGAAAGTCGGCGACGAGGTCTGGCCGCTGCTCGATGCGACCCAGTTCACTCAGAGACTTACCGGTGTCCAGTTTACCTTCCAGCGCGACGGATTGACTGCCGTCCGCCGCGACTTCGTGCCCGACGATGTGCCCGCGCTTTTCACCAGTCTGTCTGTTCGCAACGACGGTGATGCCTCTGTTCCTTTGCAGGTGGCGCTCTACAGTTTTTTTGACCTGCAAGACGCTAAATTGAGCCGCGTAGGCTCGCGCCACAACAAGGGGGAACACGTCGCGTACGCCGGTGGCCACATCGTCGGGCGCGCTTTCAGCACCGACAATTGGGCCGTCATATTAGGCGGAGATCACCCTCCGGCACATGGCAACGTTATCACCCCGGCCGGTGGCCATCCGGTGGGGGAACTGGCCTATGAAACGACATTAGCTTCCGGCGACGAGAAGAGCTGGAGTTTTCTGCTGGTGGTGGACGCGAAGGACGGCGTCAATGGTGCCCTGGCTGCCTTTGACGATTTGCTGCCGCAGAAAGACGATCTGTTTGCAGCCAAGGAGGCCAGCTACCGGGCAGTGGTCAGCGGTGGTCTCCAGTTCCAGAGCCCTGATCCGAGCTTCGACGCGGCCTTTCGTCTGGCCAAGGCCGACAGTCTGATATTGACGGCTAATACCCCGGCGCTGGGTCGAATCATGTACGCCGGGCTGGA
>WFQU01000098.1 GCA_015486845.1 Anaerolineae bacterium
AGGCTGCTTAACACCAGCCCCTTTCTAAGGGGCTTATCATTTACGTAGCACGGAGCTTTGAGCTCCGTGTGCTAAGTCGGCCAACCCCGTCAATCAGAAGTTCGACTTCTCGAAGAAGTTGAACTTCTTTAAAGAAGGCCTGATTGTTTATCTGCGTGCGCAGCCAGCGTTAATCTGCGTCCTATTTTATTTTCAAAGGAGAAATAAGTGTCTACCATGATAAATGAAGCAATTCTTGCAAAGCATGTCAGTAAATGGTTCGTGAAAAAGGACAGCCAAAGCAGGCTGCCTTGGAAACGTCACCAAAAAGAGAAAACAGTCATCCGGGCTGTATCCGATGTTTCATTCCAGGTAGCCAGCGGAGAGATATTCGGTGTGCTGGGGCCCAACGGTTCCGGAAAAAGTACTTTGATCCGGCTCATTGCCACGTTGCTTATTCCCGACGAAGGGAAAATCGCGGTTTTCGGCCACGATGTCAACAAAGAAGGGCTAGCCGTCAAAGCAATGATCAATCGAGTCTCTGTGGAAGCCTCTTTCTTCAAGAAACTAACGCCGATGGAAAATCTACTGTACGGGGCGCGACTCTATGGACTAAGCGGCCATGAAGCCCGCCGACGCATCTTGGTTACACTGCAAGAATTGGGATTGAAGCAAAAGAGCATTTTCCGCCCCATGGAGGAAATGAGCCGGGGCATGCAGCAAAAAGTCGCCATCGCACGTGCCTTTTTGACCCAACCGCGCTTGTTGCTCATGGATGAACCGACCACCGGCTTAGACCCAAGGTCCAAATTAGAGGTGCAAAAAGTTGTGCGGCGCCTGCGCGATGACCACGGGGCGACCATCTTGTTGACCACGCATGACATGGTGGAAGCGGATATCCTCTGCGATCACATTGCCATATTGGACGAAGGCCGAATCGTGGCGCTAAACACGCCGCAAGGATTGAAGAAAATAGTAGCCAAAAACGGCACGAAACCAACATTAGAAGCAGTTTTCCTGGCGCTAACCGGCAAACAGCTACAAGAAGGCGAGGTGATCAATACCAAAAAGGAAGATACTGCTTCCTGAAAAGTAGGCGAAGACTTTGTCTTCACCTACCCGAGGGCTAATTCATGTCACCAGTACAACATTACAATTGCATTTTCTGAGAGAAGGATTTTCTATGAAATTCACACGAGAACTTATCGCATCCTACGCGTTCGTGGAGCGCAATTTCAATTTAGTGAAGCGTTATTGGGGCTGGGAGATCGTCTGGCTGGCTTACTCCATTGCTAACGCCCTTTCCATCACCTTCATTGGCGCCGGCGTGGGCAGCGTCAGCGGACAGAAGTTGAACACGCAATACCTGGTTTTCTACTTGCTGATTGGCACCTTAGTCTGGCACTACCTTTCAGCCGTCTTCGAGAACATCAGCGAGATGATCGCCTGGGAGCGGTGGGAGGGCACCATCGAGTACACTTTCATGGCACCCATCAGGCGTTTGACACACATGTTCGGGCAAACTTTGTTCGCAATGGTCTACAGCTTTATCCACACCGGCATCATCTTAATCGTCGTCGCCTTTTTCTTCCACTTGGACCTGAGCCAGTCCAACATCGTGGGCGGCTCACTGATGCTATTAGCCGGCAGCGTCTCCTTCGTTGGCTTAGGCACCATGGCGGCGGTACTGCCACTCCTTTTTCCAGAGCGCGGCGCCCAAATGACCAATGTGTTTCAGGCTCTACTGCTACTTTTCTCCGGGGTGTACTTCCCCATTTCGGTCTTGCCAAACTGGATGCAAGCTGTTGCGCACCTCTCCCCGGCCACATACGTGCTCATTGGCATGAGAGAGGCACTATTGCACGGCGCAACGAACACCTCGCTATGGCCTTACATCTGGAAATTGGGATTGGTCGGGTTAGTCTTTTTGCCGGCCGGATTGTGGGTTTTCAGCCAGGCAGAAACTTACGCTAAACACGCAGGACGATTGCATCGGAATGGATAAGCAGTGAAACGAGAATGGCCAATTTTGCTAAGCGCGCCGGATCACGTTACCCGGCGCGCTTCCAGCACCGTGGGCAACTGTTCGATCTTGGCCAACACGCGGCTAAGTTGGACAATGCCCTGAATTTCCAGCGTGGCGCTAATTTGTGCGGTGTGCTTTTTACTGTTGACAGAAGTCCTGGATTCCAAAATATTCACTTTTTCGGCAGCTAACAAGGCAGAAACATCGTGCAACAAACCAGACCGATCGTAGGCACTTATTTTGACGCGCACTGGATAGGTGGAAGCCGGCGCTTGTCCCCATTTGACATCGATCAGCCGGTCTGGTTCTTTCTCGCGGATAGCTTGCACGTTGGGGCAATCCCGCCGGTGCACAGTAATGCCCCGGCCCCGGGTGATATAGCCAACAATTTCATCGCCGGGGAGCGGATTACAACAACGAGCCGGCACCGCCATCACCCCGTCAATGCCTAATACGTTGATATTGTCGGAAATCGTAACAACCTGCCGGCGATGAACCTCTGCATCTTCTTCGAGCAGCTCTTCCCCTGTTTCCTCTTTGTGGGCGGACGTGATCTTGCCAATGACTTGATGCAAATTGACGTCGCCATAACCAATAGCAGCTAAGAGATCGTCAGACGTCATGTCAAAAGCATTGGCAATGAGTTCAATCTTTTGATCGATGCCAAGGCGGCTTAGCTCCCGTTCCAGCATCTCTTTGCCCAAGCTGATATTCTCCTGCCGATTTTGCTTTTTGAACCAGGCGCGAATTTTGTTGTGAGCTCGTGTGGTCGCTGTATAGCCCAAATCGGGGTTGACCCAGTCACGGCTAGGGCCACCCCGCTTCGCTGTGATGATCTCTACCTGGTCACCAGTCTTCAACTGATAATCCAACGATACCAAACGGCCGTTGACCCGAGCGCCCCGGCAACGGTGTCCAACTTCGGTGTGGATAGCATAAGCAAAGTCAATGGGCGTGGCACCCCGCGGCAAATCTTTAATTTCCCCCGCCGGCGTGAACACATACACCCTGTCCATGAAGACATCAGTCTTCATGGAATTGACAAAATCTTCCGCACTGTTAATTTCCTGCCGCCAATCCATCAACTGGCGCAGCCAGGCTATTTTGTCTTCGAATTCGACATCCTGGCGGGTGTTCTGCTCTTTATAGCGCCAATGCGCGGCGATACCGTACTCGGCCGTGCGGTGCATTTCCCAAGTGCGAATCTGTACTTCCAGCGGGCGTCCCTGCGGACCAATCACAGCTGTGTGCAAAGAACGATACATGTTATCTTTGGGATTGGCGATATAATCATCGAATTCTTGCGGGATAGGCCGCCACAAACTATGCACAAGGCCCAAAGCCTGGTAACATTGCCCCACCTCGTCAACGATGATACGCACACCTTGCACGTCATAGATCTGATCGAATTCGACCCCTTTACGCTGCATTTTGCGGTAAATGCTGTAAATGTGTTTAGGCCGGCCACTAATATTAGCCGTGATATGAGCTTGCTTCATTTCCTTGCTCAAAATTCTGATGACTTCTTTAATTCGCTTCTCGCGTTCAGTGCGCCGTTGCTGCAACCTGGAGGCTAAATCTTGGTAGACATCTGGCTGCAAATAGCGAAAAGAGAGATCTTGCAACTCCCATTTCATTTGCCAAATGCCCAAACGATTAGCTAACGGGGCGTAGATCTCAATGGTTTCCGTGGCAATGCGTTTCTGTTTCTCCGGCGGCATAGAACCTAGAGTGCGCATGTTGTGGAGGCGGTCCGCCAGTTTAATAAGCACGACCCGCACATCATTGATCATGGCCAGAAACATTTTACGTAGATTTTCCGCTTGCTGGATATCTCTCCCCTGCCGAGCCGCAGGAGATGCGTACTGGTCCACCTGGCTCAATTTCGTCACGCCGTCCACCAGCATGGCAATTTCCGGGCCAAAGACCCGTTCGATATCCTCCAAAGTATAATCGGTATCCTCAGCCACATCGTGCAACAACGCGGCAGCAATAGTCACGCTATCCATGCCGACATCAGCCAAAATGGAAGCCACAGCGACTGGATGATAAATATACTCCTCCCCTGAGCGGCGTTTCTGCCCGGCATGCGCACGTTCAGCGAACAGATAAGCATTCTCAATCAGCTTCCGCTCAGCCGGCGTGATAGTCTTGGGTAGTTTTTCAGCCAATGTCTTCGGAATCATTCCACACGCAGTCCCAATATTGCCATTCGATTATTATCAACCCAGGTTACTGTTCCGCCCTACTCAAATAGAGCGCCAATTGCACACAAACAAATCAGAAAAGATTAGCACTCATCTACATCCTATGGTCGGGACAACTGAATCGTCACCAATCCAAACTTGAATCATTATAGCGAATCTCTTGCGGGGCAACAATGATATAAGTCGTTATCACTGGCCATAACACCCATGATACCCCCCCACTCAACAAGAGGCAAAATGATAATTGGCTCTGAAAAATAGAACGCTGAGCAATGCTGATACACGCTGATTTCAAATATTATTACGCCAGCAATACGAAAATAGTTTCCTCGAAACAGGTTGACGCAGCAGCGCAAAGGTGCAGAGCGTCTAAAAAATCAGGTCCCCTTTAAGAAGTTCATCTTCGATTAGAAGTTCAACTTCTCGAAGAAGTTGAACTTCTTAAAAGGGGGCTGGTGTTGCACAGCCCCTTGCAGAGAACGCTACCTTGACGTACCCCGCCGCCATACCGGAATCGAGGCTTCAGCCGGTGGTAGATCCACCAACCCGCCTAAAGGCTTGACGACAGTGCCTTGGCCAACTGCGCTGCCAGACGGACATTGTTACGCAACAAAGCGATATTAGCTTCCAAACTGCGCCCGTTGCTAATCTCGGCCAAGTAGCCTAATATGAAAGGGGTCACATCACGCCCGCTAATGCCACGCGACTCCGCCTCGGCCGTGGCCTGGGCAATCGCCGTTTCCGCTTCCTGCGCCGGCCATTCCGCTTCGGCGGGGATAGGGCAGACGATCAGCGTTCCTTGCGACAATTGCAGTGCCTCGCGAGCCCGAACAAGTGCGGCAACTTCGGCAATACTATCCATGCGGGCATCGATGGGCAGACCGCTATCCCGCGTGTAAAACGCCGGCAGTGTCGCTGTGCCGTAACCAACGACCGGCACCCCTTGCGTTTCCAGCTTTTCCAGCGTGAGCGGCAGATCCAGAATCGATTTAATGCCTGCACAGACTACAGCCACCGGCGTTCGTCCCAACTCCAGCAAGTCGGCAGAAACGTCAAAAGGATGCCCGCGGTGCACACCGCCGATGCCGCCGGTAGCAAAAACCACGATCCCGGCCAAATGCGCCAAAATCATCGTGCCGGCTACCGTCGTAGCCCCGTATTCCCCCTGCGCCATGACAATGGGCAGATCCCGGCGGCTGCATTTGCGCACATGATCGGCTGTGGCCAGCTCCTCTAACTGCCCGTCAGTCAGACCGATAGTCGGCTTGCCGCGTAAGATGGCAATAGTCGCCGGTATAGCCCCGCCGGCGCGCACATCAACTTCCAATTGCCGGGCAACTTGCAGATTAGTCGGCCGGGGCAATCCGTGGGTAATCAAAGTCGATTCCAAAGCAACAACCGGCCGGCCTACAGCCAAAGCTGCCTCTACTTCCGGGGCGAACCGCAAAATATGCTCCATCATTTGTTATCCTCTCGCCGTTGGCGACGAGCCCGGCGCGCCGCTCTGGCGGCCTGACGATCTGCCGCAATGCCTTTTTCCCCCGCACCGGCAGCACTGCTCTCCTGCCGCGCTTGTTGCAGCCAAGCTGCGCAATGCTCATCCCGTCCCATGAGCATTTCCGCCGCCAAGATCGCTTTGCGCACCATCGGTTTCAGCGGGTTAGTGATAGCGGCCGGCATGCCAATGGCGATGAGCATGGCCATGAAAGTTGCGTTGATCTGTTCCCGATCCGGTAGACCGAAAGAGATGTTACTGGCGCCACAAATCGTGTTGCAGCCTAATTCTTCCTGGACACGACGCGTCAGTTCCAAGAGTGTTTTGCCGGCACCGGGGATCGCGCTGGCCGGCATGGCCAGCGGGTCAATAAGCACATCTTCCCGGGGAATGCCGAATGATTCCGCCCGTTCCACAATTTTCTTGGCCACGGCAAAACGCACGTCCACTTCCGGAGAGATGCCGGTTTCGTCGTTGGTCACGCCGATAACAGCGGCACCGTACTCGGCAATCAAAGGCAACATCACTTCCAAACGAGCGTCTTCGCCAGTTACGGAATTAACTAACGCTTTTCCTTGATACGCTTGCAAGCCGGCAGCCAGCGCCGCCACCACCGAAGAATCAATGGAAAGGGGCACATCCACCACAGATTGGACTTGCCGTATCGCCTCAGCTAAGATCGCCGGTTCATCGGCCAACGGGATGCCTGCGTTCACGTCCAACATTTGGGCACCCGCCGCGACCTGGGCCATAGCGTCCGATCGCACCCGATGGTAATCGCCGTTGGCCATTTCCACGCCTAACCGTTTTCGGCCGGTGGGGTTGATGCGCTCGCCGATGACGACAAACGGCCGCCCCGGGCCGATGATGACTTCTTTATGCTGAGAATGCAAAATCGTTTCCATAAAATACCCCCCCCTTTAACAGTAAAACACAGATTAACCCAGATTCAATACGCCCCACCTGTTACGTGCACGGCAGCCACAACAGCACTCTGATGAATCATCCAGCAAATTTCTGCTGCAGACGTTTTTCGTGCTTAATGGCCCATTTAGCACGGTCTACAGCCGTCGCGGCATCAGCGCTGTAAGCGTCGGCGCCAATATCCTCGGCAAAAGCTTCATTCACCGCCGCACCGCCGACCATGACATACACTTTATCACGCCACCCTTTTTCTTGCAGCGCTTTGATGACCACGCGCATGTAAGGCATGGTGGTGGTGAGCAACGCCGACATGCCCAACAATTGTGCATCATGTTCTCGCAAAGCTGCTAAGAATTTCGACGCGTCTGTGTTCACCCCCAAATTAACCACGTTGAACCCGGCGCCTTCCATCATCATAGCCACCAAATTTTTACCAATATCGTGAATATCACCTTTCACGGTGCCAATGACCATGGTCCCTAATTTCGGCGCATCCGTCGCCACCAGCAACGGGCGCAATACTTCCATGGCGGCTTTCATCGCTTTAGCAGCCATCAACACTTCTGGCACAAAAAGAATGCCATCACGAAAGTCCACGCCCACGATGTCCATGCCGGCAATCAGCCCTTTACTCAAAATCTCTTGTGGCGCCAGGTCGCGACGCAATGTTTCGTTAGTAGCTGCCACCACTTCATCCGCTAAACCATCGTATAGATCGTCTTGCATCTTCTCGAACAGCTCATCCAGCGGCATCTGTTCAATGTTCATTCTGTTTACCTCGTTCTCCCGAGCGCCACCGCTTAATCAGAGCCCGTGCATTAGGCATGGGGGCGCTCATGTGCGGAAAATGCATGGCGCCCACGAAAGCTTCCTGAAATGCATCTTCCAGCGCGATTTCTACATACTCGACCTGGTTCGCCAGTGATTCGGCCTCAACCCGCTTAGAACGGCTGAGCAACGCCAAACGGGCGCCATCCCCAGCCGCATTGCCCACGCTATGCACTTGTTCCGGCGGCACATCGGGAAAAAGGCCAACAATCAAAGCGTGCTGCGGATCAATGAGATTGCCAAACGCCCCGGCCAACTGTACTTTCTCCACTTGCCGGATGCCCATTTTCTGCATTAACAAATCCGCACCGGCATATAACGCCGCTTTCGCCAATTGAAAAGCGCGCACGTCGTTCTGAGTCACCACGATCTCCCGGCCGGCGGTGGTTTCTTCCGACCGCGCTAACACAAATTCGTACACGCGTCCTCGTTTGCGCAGCCGGTCTGTAGCCGCGCGTCCATTGAACCGTCCATCGGCGCGCAAAATTCCGCTGACGAACAACTCGGCTATTACTTCAAGGATGCCGGTGCCGCACAACCCCAATGCCGGCAAAGTCACTTCATCACTCCAGCGCCCGTCACCGATGATCCTAAAGCGCACCGCCAACGTCTGCGGATCGATGCGCACCCGTTCAATAGCACCGCCGGTAGCTCGCATGCCATGACTGATAGCTGCCCCCTCGAAAGCCGGTCCGGTGGGACTGGAAGCAGAAAGCAGTCGCTGTCGGTTGCCTAAAACAATCTCCCCGTTGGTGCCTACGTCAATGACCAACGTCAGCGCATCTTGCCGGTGCGGTGCCGTGGCTAATAGTACCGCCACATTATCAGCACCCACGTGACCGCCTTCCAGCGGCAGTAAATGGGCGTAAGCCCCAGCAGCCACACTGTGCAGCCCTATGTCACGGGCTTTGACATCCAGACCCTCGCCAAATACAGGCTGAAAAGGCGCCTGCCCCAAACTGACCGGATTAAGGCCCAGGATAGTGTGATGCATGACGCTATTACCCACTAACACGACATCCCCGATGGCTTCCGCGGCAATGCCAGTGCGCTCGGCAACTTGGCTGGCCAATGCGTCAATGCCGCCAATGACGGCTTGTTGCAATTTAGTCAGGCCATCAGTGTGGTTCATGGCGTAACTTACCCGGGACATGAGATCATCGCCGCAGGTCACTTGCGGATTCATCATGCCGGCGCTATCCAGCAATTCGCCGCTTTCCAAGTCAGAAAGATAAACAGCAATACTGGTAGAGCCCACATCCACAGCCAAGCCATAAATTTTCTCCCGATAGCCAGGGAAGAACCCGATGACTTCACGCTCATCCCAAACGAGCGCGGTCATGCGTCTCTTGCTTTTTGCTGCCGCCGCCGGTAATTGTCGCAAGGCAACGATGTCAGCAGAAAGGTCGGAAAGCTGAAAGTGTTCCGCCAAGGCCTGTTGCACCTGTTCCCACAAAGTCAATCGCCCACCCAACGGTGCTTCCGGCAAATTGATGTATACTAAACGTACCGCGGGATCGGTAGTCAGGTGCAATGGCATGGCGTCTTTGAGTACAATTTGCTTATGCAAAGCGCTCTCCGGCGGCACGGTGACAACGACATCGCCAATGACACGAGCAGCACAAGAAAGCCGGGCATTCACTTCCCAGCCTTGCCGGCGCAGGAATTTCATCTCGGCGCTGTCCGGCGGCGTCAAATGATGTTCCACAGAATAGATTTCTCCGGCACCGAAAGTTCCGGTCTCCACCAAAACTTTGCACTTGCCGCACACTTTTTGGCCGCCACAGATCGACTCGATGCCGACGCCTAACTGCTGTGCCGCTTCTAAGAGTGTGCTGCCGTGGGGAACTACGCCACTTTTGCCGGCCGGTTGGAAAAGCACGAAATGTGTTGGCAGGTTTTGATTCGTCAAAATGCGCTACCTTTCTCGTTCTTGCTGGGGGCTATTGTACCTATAAAGGCAATAGAACCCAAAAACACGCCAACATAGACGCATTAGCCCGCTGTTCTCCCCTTAGAAGTTGAACTTCTTAAATAGGAATGGCGTTAGTTGATGCCGGCAGATGGCCCAGCGACTAAAAGTCGCGGTAACATCTGCAAAATCGCCCTACGGCGATGGGCATGCAACCTTCGCAGGCAGGTTTCGCAGCTGTGGCAGCGATTTCTAATCGCCCGACAAGGCAGCCTACGTTGACCTGCGTCCCATTTTATTTTCAGCGTAGCAACGAAAAAACGCCGCAACATCATCCCTTTGACGCACTCCGCTGACCATGCTAAAATTACCCAAGTGTATATCACCAATCTTGACGAATCTTTACACTACCCAAAAAACCTTTACCGCCGAGAACGCAAAGTACGTAGAGAGAAAAATAACGGGTTTGCAAGAGTATTTTGCCTTTAAGATCTCTGCTTGTTCTCAGCGATCCCTGCGGCTTAACGTTTTTTCAGGAGACTCAATCTTGAGAGGTAAATAATGAGCAAAGCAAAGAATCTGTTTTATGTCGAGCCCACACTGCAGGAAGAGGCCATTTACGTTCATGGCCATGTCAATCCGGACACAGACTCCATCACATCCGCCATTACCTATGCTTACTTAAAAAACCAAGAGGATCCCTATCACCATTACCAGGCCGTACGCCTCGGCGATCTAAATCGCGAGACACAATTCGTGCTGGACTATTACAATATCGCCCCCCCACCCTATCTCAAACATGTACGGCAACGGGTAGCCGAAGCGATGGTGAAAGATGTGGTTTTCGCTTCTAAAGATATATCACTCTATGAGGCAGGAATGCTCATGGAAAAGAGGAACTTGCGGGCTTTACCGTTAGTTGACCGCGAGAACAAAGCTGTAGGTATCGTGACCGAACGCGCTTTAAGTCGTTATTTCCTGCGTGAGTTTCACACACTGAGCTTGAAAGACACACCATTAACCGTGGCACAAATCGCCCGCACGCTTAAAGGAACAATCATCTTGGGATCTTCCGAGACGCAGTTAACCGGGCACTCGTTAGTTGCTGCCATGAGTCCGGAAAATATGGCGAAACACATCCAGCCGGGAGATATCTTACTCATCGGCGACCGTCCTAATGCCCAGCGCAAAGCCATCGAGAAAGGAGTAGCTTGTCTGATTATTACAGGCAACTTACCCCCAGGACAACAAACCATCGATGCGGCTAAAGAGAACAATACCGCCATTATTCTTTCTCCATTCACGACCTTCGTGGCCAGCCGCTTGCTGCGCCTGAGCGTATCAGCTTATGCTATCACCGACCGATCATTCTTCAACACCACCAAGGAGACGCTTCTTTCCGAGTTCGAGCCCGAATTAATGCAAGACGAAAATGGCATTGCTTTAGTCATAGATCAAGCGGCTAATCTGGAAGGCGTTATCACGCGCCATGACCTGATCCACCCCCGCCGTCGCCGTATCATCTTAGTCGATCATTCCGAAAAGTCACAATCCGTCCCGGGCATCGAGGACGCAGAAATACTGGAAATCGTCGACCACCATCGTTTAGGCGGGTTGGAAACAGGTCAGCCGATATTTGCTTATGTCAAGCCGGTGGGATGCACAGCAACTTTAATTTGGCAGCGCTACCGGGAATTGGAAATCGAGCCACCTCGCCCCATTACAGGGCTATTAGCGGCCGCTATTCTCTCGGATACCATGCTGCTGCGCTCGCCCACGACGACGACAGAGGATGTGGAAACATTAGAAGAACTCAAACCGTATTTGTCCGTAGATCCGATGACGTTTGGCATCGAAATGTACAATGCCAAAACGAATTTCGCTGGTATTAGCATCAAGGATTTGATCAACAACGACAGCAAACTCTTTCGCTTTTCCCAAAACATCGTTCAAATTTCTCAAATCGAGGTAGTAGATCAAAAACCTCTGTTGCAACGCAAGCCGGAAATATGGGAAGCATTGCAGCAACAACGCGCGGCCAAAGGCTTAGACCTTTTCATCTTGGCCATTACTAACGTCCTGGCAGAAGGCAGCTACCTGATCGTCACCGGCAACGAGAAGTTGGTAGAGCGCGCTTATGGCATCCAGTTGGAGAACAGCATGGTTTACCTACCCGGCGTGATGTCCCGCAAAAAGCAGATCGTACCGCCATTAGCCAATATAGCGTGAGAGAACAAAGCTTCGCCCGGCGATTAGAAATCGCTGCCACAACTGCGAAACCTGCTTGCGCAGGTTGTGCATGCCAATCGCCGTAGGGCGATTTTGCAGATGTAGCCGTGACTTTTAGTCGCTAGAGGGGGCATTTTCAGCTGCTGCGGTGCGCCTGCCTGCATGCCCACACAGGCAGGCCGAAGGCTCATGATGACGCCTCCGAAATAGCTGTTTTTATCTCTGTGCGCTCTGCGGTAAGAAGACTTTTTTCAGGAAAGCCAAAGCTAAGGTGCGTCACTCAAATAAATCACGCGCCCCACGTCATCCCGCAAAAGATTCTCCCAGCCAATAGAAAAAGGCCCAGCGGGAGAGCCTCCACTAAGCGTCACGAGGTATTGTCCCCGGTGCACAGGAATCGGGGAGGTGGTCGTTGTCGTGCGGAAAAGCAGGTCGCCCAAATGCGTCTCGACCGGCTCAGCAGGTATCACATATTCAGCATCCGTAAAAGCAAAGCCCAACGAAAAGCGGTGGGTGCTGTTCGTGATATTTACCCGTTTCAACTCCACGGCTGGCGAGTAACCGCGGGTCACCTGGCCCGGCAAAAGCGCCACGAATGGTGTTCCCACAGGCACTCGAAATCCCAACAAGCGCCATTCACCTTCCTGGAAAGCAGTCACCCGAAATGGTGCATGCCGAGGGTTAAACGGGAGAGGAAACCGCACCTGCATAGCGTTCTCTAAGCGAGATGGCAGCAGCCTGGCAACTTGAGCGGCCGGTATCCCATGCAACAAACCGTTATCTTTGTCGCTAAGTACCGCGCTCAATATTCTCAGCCGACCGTCCTTTACATCCCAGTAGGCAACACGCCGCCCTTCCGTGTCCACATATTCGAACCGATCATTGCGACGCAAACGCGTGAGCCCGGCAAAATCCCGCGGCGGCACAACGGTTCGCGTCGGCACCGACACGGCAGTCGCCAGCGTCGCCGGCCGCGTCGGAGAAATGGTTAGCAGGGTTGGCCCTGGCCGAGACCACTTCTGACAACCGGTCAGTGCCACTAACAAGACTATCAGCAGTGCACCCTGAAGTTTGTACACCGTCCCCTCCATCGAAAAACGCATTACTTTGAGCTCACATCCAGCGACCACAAATCAGACAGATAGGCAGCACCCTGAACCCCCCCGAATAAAATAAACTGGGGCGGACTATCCACATAAGCAGAGGCAGCGCCATAGCGTGGCCCAGGACTGTTTTCAGCAGCTAATAACGTCCAAAGTCCACTAATGGCATGAAAAGACCAAAGATCGCCTAATCCCTGGCCGGCAGAATTGCCACCGCCGTAAATTAGCATAGTGTTGTTATGGGCGTCGAATGCATAAGCCATTTCCTGTCGTGCTTGAGGACGTGTAGCTTGAGGCACATACTGTTGCCACATTTGATCCGTTACATCGTAGGCCCAAACATCATCCCGGGGACAGAGCCCCGGCGCAGTAGAACAACCGCCAAAAAGCGCAATTTGTTGGCTGGGCACATCGTAGGCACCAGCGGCGTAATAACGAGCAGCGGGATTGACAACCCCGGGCAAGGCCTGTTTCCAATGACCTCCGTTTATCTGATAAATCCAGGTGTCGGAGAGCGCTCCATCCACGTTTTGCCCGCCGAACCAGAAGAGCGCATCGTGTACCGGATCGTAGACAGCTATGCCATACGCCCGATTCCTGCTTTTGTCATCTGGCGACAGCCGTTGCCAGCTATTTTTGTCCGGGTCGTACGCCCATACATCGCTGTGATAGCCGGTAACATCAATGCCGCCCACCAAGAGAAACTGCTTACGAACGGGGTCCCAAAGCCCATTAGTCCCACTCCGGGGCGAAGGGCCTCCATCCACGCTAATCCGCTCCCATTTTTTCGTCGTCATTTTATAGCGCCAAAGGTCATTCATAAATCCTTGCTGGCCCTTGCCGCCGAAAAGCAATAATTGCTTATGAACAGGATCATAAACCAGAACGGCATTCTGCCGGGGCACCGGGCCAACAGAGGAAGACGCCAAAACCACCCACTGATGCTGAACGCCAATGGGCGTGGGTGCGACGCTCTTCGGCGTCGGCGTGTGTTCCGGCCCAGTGGATGGCGTCTGCAACGGCGATGATTGAGCTGACGACGGCGTAGGTGGCAATTGGACAGCAATGGTCGGCACGCTATTCAGATCACCGGCCAAGAGCTTAACGCCATCAGCCGCAGCCCACCCCACCCGGTTATCAAAGCAACAGAATTGTAGCCAGGTGCCCGTAGCGTCACGACCGGTAATAGTCAATTTCTGACCGCGAGGTGCAATGCCAATGAGCGTTCCTCCCGGCGTATTGAAGCCCTGCAGTGCATCTACGACCACCTCAGCTTGCGGCCGAGATGGCTGGGTTGCCGTAGGCGATGGCAACAACAAGGGCGTTTTCATCACTGTTGTTGCCACGGTAGGCGTCGGGGTCATCGATGTCTTCGCCGCGGGGTGTTCCATTGTTGGCTGTTTGGTAACAATCTTCGTTGCCGACGAAGAAACAGACATTGTAGCTTCTATCGCTGCTAAGGTAGGCACAGGTGTCGCCGGGCTCGATCCGCCACATCCAGCTAAGATTCCCCCGAGTAAAAGAAGCGCAAACAAATAAGCGAAAAAGCGGCGCATAATTCCTCCTTAATTGACAAAAATCCTGGTCGGCAAAAGCAGGCCTGATCTTTCAGCGAAACAGATCGGCCCAGGTGCCTCAAAGTTCAGACCAAAACGCAGGATAAGTGTCCAAGCATCCCGTCATAGATTTTCTACTTGGTGCTGAACGAAAAACGCCCCTGCTTGCAAATAAACAAGGGCATTGCTCCTCTGCTCACTTATTGTGCCAAGTAAACTGTGATGATTACAGTCATCAATTATTCTGTTTCAACGGCAGGAGGCGTCTCACTATTCTCCACTTCGCCCTCAGGCTCAACCTTAACGGTTACTTCAGGGACAATGTCGCCCAGCAGTTTTACACCGACCTGATAAATGCCCAACTCACGTAGAGAGTGATCCAGTTGCAACCGTCGTTTATCGATCTCTTCGCCGATAGCCTCGCTTATCTTCTCGGCAATGTCCGTTGCCGTGACAGAGCCGTAAAGCTTGTCGTTTTCACCTGCTCGCATCTTGAAG
Organism: Anaerolineae bacterium; assembly: GCA_015486845.1. GTDB lineage: Bacteria > Chloroflexota > Anaerolineae > JAADDB01 > JAADDB01 > WFQU01. The sequence goes on from WFQU01000098.1 coordinate 14,758, forward strand.
CGTAATTCCAAACCGGCAATGCGCTCCGCCAACGATTGTGCCGCACGTTGCGCTTTTTGGCGCCGCGCCTCGCCCGCTTTGCGAATCTGCTCCGCCTGCCGACGCGCACCCGCCGTAGCCACCACAGCCAGACCGCGCGGGATAAGATAATTACGAGCATAACCGTTTGCTACAGATTTAATCTCGCCGGCGTTTCCTACATTTTCTACGTCCTTCGTCAATAGAACTTCCATCTGAATACTAACTCCCATTTTTTGTTGAGATACAGCCGACCCCATTGGAACAATACCAGCCGGCAATGCCTTTACACATGCGTTAGAAAATTATACACGCACTACACCAAAAGGGACAAGTCAACCGGTGCCGTGGTTGGGTCAGCAATTCCAAAAATATCACCCCGGTGACTCCCTTTCAGTTCTTGTCTGCGCACGGCAACTGCTTTGACCATGTCACGTACGTCGCCAACCTGCCCGATAGAGGCTGAAAGGATAACCGGATGCAATGTCTAAGGACGCAAAGAAAAAATCCTTGCGCCATTGCCGCTTCGCGACCTTGCGTTGGATTTCTTGGTTCTGGCTCGACCGGTTCAGGTTTTGGACACAGATGTACTCAGAAAAACACAGATAAAAGATTATGAAAAAATTTGTGATCTTCGTTGCTCTTTTCGCATCTCCTCAACAACCTGGGTACCGCTCCCCGGCCCCCAATTCTGGGGGAGTACTGCCCCCACAAAAAAGTTTTTTAGGGAGCAGGAGAGCATGATGTTCTATTCACCCCGAAATGTTGAGAAAACACCTCTTTTCTGATTTGTTTGCTGGTATTTGCGGGTAATCTGCGTAATCTGCGTTCCATTTGAGCAACGCTGAGCAGTCACGTCAAAGCAATAAAAAAGCGGCACGCTACGGCGCGCCGCTTTGTATCATTCGTGTTTTATGTGGCAAGCAGGCCAATCACGCCATTGTGACCACAATCACTTCTTTTTGTGTTGCCTCAACGTGCGAGAAACGATATCGTCCTCATCATCGTCCATGTAATCATCCCAGCGCTTTTTACGGCGTTTACGCTCTTTTAAGCGCAAAGTGCGCTGTGCCTTTTCCATGGCAAACTCAAAAGGCGTAGGCAATGATTCTTCTTTCCATGTTTCTTCCGCATTCGAAGCTGCCTTTTCTTTTTTACGACTGGAGCGAGGCCCTCGCTCAGATTTCCGTTCCGGCTCCGACACAGCAACTGCCGATTCCGGCTCAGGACGCAACCCCTTCAATGTCAGATCAACTCGATTGCGCCATGGCTCAATCTTAAGCACTTTGACCTCTAAAGTCTCGCCAAGGGTAACGACATCTTCCGGCTTCTTGACGAATCCTTCACTCATCTCGCGAATATGCAAGAGTGCCTCTAAACTGCCAATACCGATACTGACGAATGCGCCATAAGGCACAATTCGAGTTACCGTACCCGTAATGACATCATTAACATGCAAATCACGGATCGTCTTGCTCCCCGGCCGGATCATGGTCAGGCTAATGCGGTTAGCCTCTTTATCCAACTCCTTAATCCAGACCGTGACCTGTTCACCTTCTTTGATGGCATCCTCGACCTTACTAACCCGAAACGGCGCCAATTCCGAAATGTGCACTAGCCCGTCTGTGCCAACGCCAATATCCACAAACGCTCCAAAGTTCGTCACTTGGCGTACAGTACCCCGCAATTCCATGCCTTTCGCTAATTTCTTAACGACCCGCTTGCGAGGAATTACTTTGATTTCGACATCCTGCTCTGCCACGATAACAATTTCCTCCTTAAACTCCTCCTCCGTATAGACGGCCAACAGCTAAACATTATATACTTACCTTTTTTCCTGTCAAAAGTATCGCCTTTCGATTCAGCAATTCCAAATTTAACGCGGAGTGCAGAAACAGATTTAAGTAGGACTTACGCAGTTGAACGTCAAAGCCCACAAACTGTCATCGCGAGGCGGTCGAAGCGTGCCAAAGCGAACCCCCATACCGCCTTGGAGATTGCTTCGCCCCCCCCTACGGGGCTCGCAATGACAGTTGCCTGGCTGAACTGCGTAACTCCTATAAGAATGAAATGGCCGGAAATTACACCTACATCTACCAAGCCTCCCTTTGGCAGCCAAAAAATAGTTCACTTTAGCAAACTTAGGAGCCCGTAGCGGTAACTTATAATCACACAGCGTGAGAATTTCTTACGCTTTCTTCAGCCTATGTCGCCACTGTACAAGTACAAAGACAAAGTCAGAGCCGTTGGATTGATACATTTCAAATCGCGACTGTTTCATTTGCCAAGTTTATGCTTCTATGCGATAATTTTCGTGTTCACACAAAAGGGGATAATGAGCCAGCTTATCCCGATATAGTTACAAAAAACGAATATTAGAACGACTCCGAGCTTGTCCGCCTAAGGGCGTAATATCTATGGCTGGCAAGCCGCACCCGGCCAAGCGCCGGGGGTGCCAAACCTGGCATCACAGGTCAACAAGGAAACGCGTTGGCCCCCCGAATTTGGAAAGGAGCTCGGTCAATGCGCCAGATGGTGCAATTTGCCCAGCCGTCCTTTGCCGGAAAAAGGACGGTTTTTTCGTGGACATAGAACCTTCCGGCCAAATTGTAATGGTGACCGGCAGCATCAATGCCGGCAAAACGACATTCTGTCAATACGCTGTGCACACGGCCAGAAAAACGGGAATCCGCGTAGCAGGACTTCTTTCGCGTGGCGTTTGGTCACAAGGACAAAAAGTCGGCGTCACGATAGAAAACCTCAGCACTGGTGTGCGCTGGCCATTTGCGCACAGCCAACAGACTTTTCCCGGCCCCTCATTCGGACGTTTCTCCTTTTCCCAACAAACGATTGATCAGGCTAACAACTATTTAAACGACCTCCGTACTATCATCATCGACCTACTCATTATCGATGAGATCGGCCCGCTGGAATGCACGCAAGGGGAAGGACTACAAGCGGTGTGGCCGCTCCTGGCCGGAGGGCAATACCGAACAGCGATCATCACAGTACGACCGCGGCTTATTCCAGTCTTGCAAGAACGTTGCGGTACAGCCATCAAAGGCGTACTATCAGCCGAAAACAGTACCCAACAACAATTATGGGATGACTATCTACGATTAACCAGTTTTCAGGGGCGTGATGCATGATTGTCGCCGAAAAAATGTCCTTCTCCTACGGAAAGCACGAGGTGTTACACGACATTTCATTACAAATCGCCGACGGTGCGTTTGTGTTAATCAGCGGTCCTTCCGGCAGCGGCAAGAGCACTTTAGCACGAACTTTCAACGGCTTGGCTTTCCAGACACAGCGGGGCGGAAAGATGACCGGCGCACTACACGTGGACGGATTAAATGTGCGCCAGCAAGAAATCAGTGCGTTGGCAACACGCGTGGGCATGATTTTCCAAATCCCGGCCACCCAGCTTTTCAATCTGCGCGTCGAGGAAGAGATCGCCTTCGGGCCACACAACTTAGGTTGGAATGAGACAAAAATCCAACGGCAGGTGGGCTGGGCCATGGAAGCAGTCGGTATAACCCACCTCCGCCAAAGAGAAGTGCGTACGCTATCGGGTGGCGAAAAGCAACGCTTAGCCATCGCCAGCGTTTTGTCCATGGGTCCCCGCCATTTAGTGTTGGACGAACCAACGGCTGCGTTAGATATTCCCGGCACCCAACAAGTGTTGTCTACACTAACGGATTTGAACCAGAAAGAAGGACGCACTATCGTCATCATCGAGCACCGCTTAGGCGAAGTAGCCCCTCACGCCAAATGGGCCATTTTGCTGCAAAATGGCCATGTCGCGGCGCAAGGTGAAACAGACTCCTTGCTCGGCAATCGAACTTTACGCCGGCAGTTAGGATTGCGCCGGCTCACCGACGAGCCGCAACACAATTGGCAAGAACTGTTAGTGCCGACTGAGCCGCCCAACACCAATCCATTGATCTCGTGCCACCACGTCACTGGTGGCTACCAAAAAGGGCAACCAATCATCAAAGACGTGAGTTTTCAATTGCACCAAGGAGAATTCGTTGCCTTAGTGGGCAACAACGGTAGCGGCAAGAGTACCATCGCACGCTATTTAGCGGGTTCGCTGCGTCCCTGGACAGGAGAAATCGAATTCGCCTGGGGTCCAAAACACGCCCGAGAGGGAGGGCAGGTGGCACTGCTCATGCAAAATCCTTTGCAGCAACTTTTTTGTGAACGGGTAGACGAAGAAGTGCGTTTCGGCCCCCAAAATTTCCGTCAATTGGACGAAACCCTGGTTCAGCGCGTGCTGGAAATTTTAGATTTGACGGCACTTACCCGACGGCCACTCTTTGCGCTAAGTCGCGGGCAACAACAACGGGTCGCGTTGGCATCGCTCTTAACACTTTCGCCGCGTTTACTTATCTTAGATGAACCGACCATGGGACAAGATTGGGGTCATTTGAGCCGTTTTATGGGCTATTTACAAACGCTCAATGCTCAAGGATTGACCATCTTGCTCATCACACACGATTACAAATTAGTGCATCGCTATGCGCATCGCGTCCTGCTCTTAGATCAGGGTCGGATCATACTCGAAGGCAAGCCGCAAATTGCGGTGCAAAAAACGGCTGAAAACGCCCCCTATCCCCCAACCTTGGGGGGAACGCACCCCCCAGAATTGGAGGCCGGGGATAACAACTCGGCCCAGCGACTAAAAGTCACGGCAACACCTGCAAAATCGCCCTACGGCAATTAGCATGCACAACCTGCGCAGGCAGGTTTCGCAGTTGTGGCAGCGATTTCTAATCGCCGGGCGAAGCAGACTGTGCGCATCAGCGTTCTATTTTTCGGAGAAGAGGGTAGCCGAGGGCAATGCCCTCGGCTACCCTCCAGAGAAGTTTATTTTCACATGGGCCTGTGGCCTGCCTGTGCGAGCATGCAGACAGGCGCACCACAGCGGATGAAAATGAAGATCAGCGTGCATCAGCGTTAATCAGCGTTCTATTTTCAGAGCATTCTATTTTCAAGGGAGGCAGTAAAATGGCAAAGAAAGGTTTTTCAGTTCGAGAGTTGGTCTACATCGGCTTGTTTGGAGCGCTTTGGGGCGCGTTGGAAATGACTTTGGGGGCGACATTGCACAATATCAAGTTCCCATTCACCGGCCTGGTCATGGGCGGCTTGGGCATGGCAGTGTTACTAACCGGTTATTACTTCGTGCCTAAGCGCGGTGCGTTGCTATCTATCGGCCTCGTCACTCTCATTCTGAAAGGATTCAGCATAGGCGGCGTGGTGCTCAATCCAATGATCGCGATTTTCATGGAAAGCTTGCTGGCTGAGATTGGGTTGGTTATAGCCGGCAGCAAGCTACCAGGCTATCTGATGGCCGGCGGTCTGGGAGCAAGCTGGAACGTCATTCACCCCTTTTTCACGCAAGGTGTGTTGGCCGGCCAAGGATGGTACGCCATTCTACAGCGCACGGTCAGTCGGGGCGCTAGAATGTTGGGACTTTCCCCTAACGCCGTCATCGCAGTCATGATTGCCTTGGTTGCCGTGTATTTCATCGCCGGCGCTTTGGGCGGACTGGTAGGTTGGACGGTCAGCCGGACCGCGGCCCGGCGGCTAAACAGTTTCGACGAAGCAGAAGCATCATCTTGATGAAAGGATCAACAAGCATCCAAGTGGATGCGCCACCTCGCCGGCGCATCCACTTGGGCACACGCGGCTATTTAACGTACTTCCTATTCACACTTTTCGTCAGCGTGCTGGCGCGGGGTAGCCGTTTGTTCATAGCCATCGGCGTTATTGTTGGATTGACGCTGCTCATTGCGCCCAGTGCGCTGCGCTTACTGCGAGATTGGCGCTTCTGGTTATTCCCGCTTATTCTCATCGCCAGCAATCTCTGGATCTTGCCGGCCGATGCCTATTTCCATGGCATCCCTTACGCCCAAGCCGGCGTGAATCAAGGGCTGCAAATGTCGTTACGCAGCATCGGCATTATCCTGGGCATGCAAGGACTAAGTCGGAGCATCTCCATCAGCGAGATGGCCGCGCTGCTGGAACGGGTTAGCCGGCCCGGATTAGGGTTCGCTCTCGGTGTAGCCATCAATATGCTGCCACTGCTGCAAGAAAACGCACACAACAGCTTTCAGGCACTAAAAATGCGCGGCGGCCTGCGCCACCGCAGACTGCAATCGTTGCGCCTACTTTTCATCAGCGTGTTAGTCAGCACCTTGCGAGATGCTGAAGATATTGTCGCCGCCGCCCAGGCACGCGCCTTTCGCCCCGACCAGGCCCAACGGCAAGCATTAATAACTAGTGACCAAGACAAACCCCTGGCTATTGGCCTCATCTTGTTAACGGCCTTGCTAATCTGGCCTCTCTAACGCCGTTGCACTAAGTCGCCTCTCGCTGCACCATTCTACCTGTTCGTTGATAAAGCATTAAAAACTGCGACCGTGACTCCAATAGAGGGCCAGTGCGCCAACAGCCGCCGCATCGATGACCAACGCGAACAAAGGACCTAAACAAGGCACACCGCGGGCAACCAGTACCAACAAGAAAACGCCCAACGCCGCAGCTAAAGCTGAGCGGTGGGGCTCGTCAATAGACAGGCCTAAGTTAGAGAAGAACAAATCGCCGAGCAGTGCACCAATGGCAGCCCATCCGACTAGCCCGGCCACGAACAGCAAAAGAATAATCAGTATGCCTAGCAAAGAAAGACAAATCGTGACAATCGTGATCGCGGCCAGCAAAGCCAGCAATACCAGCAAAATCAGGCCAACCACAAAAGCTAAAACACTCTCACGCCGCAGAACGTCAGCCGTCCCGGCAACACCTTGCGGCCAAATTACCGTGACGAACCACGCCAGCGCAGCCGCGACCAAGGCCGTCAAAACAGTCTTGAACGCCCACCAGATTAGCCCCAATAGCGAGCCACCAAATCCAAAAACGCCAAAATCCGCCCGTCCGAAGTCATCGAAAGGAAACAGGTGCCACGTCGTGTGAAAGCCGCCCCGGTTGACATGTCCACCGATCCGAGCCATTGGCGCTCGCTGCAAATCACCGCCACGGACCGTGACATTGCCGCCTACATCGGCCTGGTCGCCCAAGTAAAGATTTCCCCCAACAACAATTAAGTTGCCATCGATACGCCCGTCGATCCGGGCGTCGCCACCGGTAACCGTCACATTGCCGGCCACGGTACTCCCAGCGGCTGTGCTCAGGTCACCGCCCACTACAATCAAATCCGTACTTACACGCTCACCAGCAGCCAAAGAAAAATCGTGCCCCACAATCACCTGATTGGGCAAAACCGCATTAGCCTGCGCTGACAAAGGTAGCAGTAACAAAAGCAACAACGGCCCTATCAATCGCCAGCGTTTCATCATTTTTGACCCCCTAATCTTAATATGCTCTCGGAATGGTTGACATTTCCCACCAACGCGGCTATAACAAGCCGGTAACAGTTTCATTTTCCCGAAAGGAGCGCAAGAAAAATGCACGATCAATTTTACATTGCCATCGAAGGTCCCATCGGTGTCGGCAAAACAACGTTAGCCCGGCTGCTCAGCCAAGCATTCAACAGCGAGTTGCTATTGGAAGTTTTCGAAGAGAATCCGTTTCTCAGCGACTTCTATGCCGACCGACAACGCTATGCTTTCCAAACCCAGATTTTCTTCTTGCTCAGCCGATATAGCCAACAATATGGCCACGTACAACCTATTTTAGCACATTCTGCGTTAATAAGCGATTATCTTTTCGCGAAAGACAGGCTCTTCGCCCACTTGAATCTGCAAGGGGATGAAATCAATGTCTATGAACGGGTACACCAGGCTTTGAGCGCCAATATTCCAACGCCGGATTTGGTGGTCTATTTGCGCGCCAGCAACGATACTTTGATGCACCGCATTGTTTCCCGGGATCGGCCTTACGAACGCAACATGGATCGGTCGTATATTGCCGCGCTAAGCCAGGCCTACGACAACTTTTTCCATGAGGATACCGGCCTGAACATATTGACGATTGACACAGACGAGATCGACATCGTTTCCCGACTCGAGGACCGGGCCAACGTTATCGGCCGGGTACGTGCTGCTTTAGAGGAAGGTGCCACTCAAGCCTTGTTGCCCGGCCTGGAACAAATCGTTCCGGCCCCCGCCGGCAGCCACAGCCAAACCGATCACCGCCGCTTAGGCGATTTTCAGCGTTGGCACAAAGCGTTAGACCACGAAAAAGGATTCCACAACGATATTTATATGAACTTCATTGCCCTCAACGAAGAGATCGGCGAAGTGGCCAAACTTCTAAAACTCAGTTGGATGAAACAGATCACCCTGACGGAAAAGGGGATGCCTCTATCGCAAGCCGAACGACAAGCAATACGAGGACACCTGCCAGAACTGAAAGAAGAGTTAGCCGATGTTTTAGCGTTCGTGCTGAAAATCGCCAACGATTTGGACATCGATTTAGAAACCGCCTACATTGAGAAAATGACCCACAACTGGACGAGGATGTGGGAACCATGAACCCACAACAATATTATTTCATTGTCATCGCCGGCAATATCGGCGTGGGAAAATCAACATTAACCGAAATGCTCAGCAGCGAACTTGGTTGGGCGCCGTTCCTCGAGGCAGTCGTCGAGAATCCCTATCTCGCCGATTTCTACACTGACATGAAGCGGTGGAGCTTCCACTCCCAGGTTTTCTTCCTTAGCCGACGCTTGCGCCACCATTACCAGTTATTGCAGGAAAAGAACTCGGTCATCCAGGATCGCAGCGTCTACGAGGATGCCGAAATCTTCGCCGAAAACTTGTACCGGCAAGGCGCTATGTCCGCCAGAGATCATGCAACGTACCGGGGTATCTACCAAGTCGTCACCGAAATTCTGCCGCCGCCCAATTTGATCGTCTATTTGCGGGCATCGGTACGAACATTGCAAGCACGTATTGCCCGGCGTGGTCGGCAATACGAGCAAAGTATAGACCCCGCCTATTTAGCACAATTGAACAGCCTGTACGATGAATGGGCAGTCAATTTCCGGCTTAGTCCCGTGCACAGCATCGACACCGACCCGCTGGATTTTGTCCAGCGACCAAAAGATTTCAGCCAAATCGTACAGCGTGTGAAACAAGCGTTAAAGCACACAGCGGCGGCGCCCACTACCTCGTGAGGAACAGCTCCGGGCGCAACAACGGCACTAAAGCGAATTGCAGCGCCCGGGCTAGATAATCGATACGTTGCACAGCGCCAAAAGTCAACGCGGCCACCGCCCCGCCCTGCTGCCGATCAGCCATGGCGCCCCATAAACCTTCCACCAGCGGCCCCAGTTCTTCACCAGCAGCCAGCCGTGCTCGCCAGGCCAGGGGCAACGGCACCAGACCGCCGTGGCCGTAGGAAAGGTGCCCCGTAGCCGGGCGTAAAACAGCCGCCCACGCCGTGATGAAAAACGCACCCAGCGCCTCTGCATAAACGGCGCCCCCTTCCAACCCGACCGTCAAATCAGCGTCAGGGCGCAAACGAGCTGCAGCTCGCGCCCGGTTGGCCGCGCCGGCGGCTGTTTCCTCTTCCCCGCACGGCTGAGCGGCAACGCCAGAAAGTGCGCTAACCGTTTCAACAACAGCCTCAGGCCAGCGCCGAGCTATCACCTGCTGACAGGCAGTCAGCTTGGCCCGGTTGCGCGAACCCACAACCACCAGCATCGGCTGGAACGTTGACACCTGTCAGCGACTCCCCCGGGAAACCACCGGCGTGATATCCAACATGGTGTGCAGGCCTGGTGGTGCTGTCAACAAACTGCGAATGGCGTTGATGGTAATGGCCGCTGTAGCCCAGTCACCTTGCAAATCGGAGAGCGTCACACGAAAAGGCAACACGCCTTCATAAACCACTTCACCGCCCGCATTTTCTTCTTCCAGCGCCATAGTCAACGATAACCGTATCCGCTCTTCGCCGGCGATAACGCCAACTGCAGTCTGCGTGCCGCCAATGACAAAGCCCGGTTGCACTGATCCCAAGAGCGATTTATAGGAACGCTTAGCAACCAGAAGTTCATGCCCCAAGCGAATCTCGTCTACCTGCCAATCTAACGCCGCAGCCAGCAGTGTCAACGACGTAGCCAAGCCTACATGCCCCATTTTGCCAGCAGCAAAAGCGAAATTGGCGTCCTCCGGCTTCATCCCGACACCCATTTTCTGCTGCAGTTGCCGGCGACGCTGCGTGAGATTTACCCGCCGGTGCACTTCTATCCTTTTCACATCCGGCAACGGCGCCGAAGCCAGAAAAGGCAACGCGTCCATGGCAAAGCCAGGATTAATGCCAGTACCCAAAACGCCCACACTCTTGCTGCGCGCTAAGCTATCCATTTCTTTCCACAACGCTGCGTTATCCGCCGTCGGATAAGCCAGCTCTTCACAAGTCGAAACAATGGATACTCGGGCCAGAATAATCGGCTTGATTTGCGCCAAAAGAGCGTCCAAATGCGACGAAGTGGTCACTACAGCCACATCGGGATACCAATCCCGCAGTGGTTCCAGGTCGCCATTGACCACGATGCCTCGCGAACAGGAGAAACCACACACTTCGCCGAGATTCTTACCCATTTTATCGGGGGCGATATCCACAGCGCCAACCAATTCCATGTCATCCCGTTCACTGATAAGCTGTGCCGTCCGGCACCCAATGGGGCCTAATCCCATCTGCATCACTCGAAACACAGTAAACACTCCTTTCTAAAATCATCGGGCCACGGCTTAAGTCATGGCTTTACTTCTGGTGAATAAAATTCGCGACGACCTCTGCCCAACTAACCTACGCCAGAATTAGAACAATTTCAGCAGTCGGCTAATTGAATGTTATCCGCCCGCAACAAACGCAGACGCACTGCATTCAAGGCAGAGCGGGCTATCCAACCGTGGCTCACTTCATCATTGCCATTAAAAGGCAAAGTAGTCACTATCGGAGTCGTATCCGCGACCAAAGCGAGGAAGGTCACGCCCGGTTGTTCTCCAGGCTCGGGGAAACGCCCGCCGCCGGGAACACCGGTGAGCGCCAGACCAAAATAGCCTTCGCCGGCAGCTTGTTGGGCTAATGTGCGGGCATCCGTCTCAGTAGTCGCCGTCATCTGCCCGGCAGGAACCGACAGCCAGCGGAAGAAGCCAGCCTGCCACAGCGCTTCCCAGCCGGCAAAAGCCGCTTCAGCGATAGCTGTGCGGGCAACAACAACCTTCAGACGGTTCTGCTGCAACAGATTCATGATCACCTGCGCCAAAGTGTCCTCATCCTGGCCGAAAATAGCATCGCCCAATCGCCGCTTAATTTCGGCTACCACGGGCGCCAATAACCGATCCGCTTCTGCCTCATTGGGCGCTTTAGCTGTCACGCGGACATCAGTCTCGCCTTCGTGGGCAGCCAAACCAACCGTGGGGTTCGACATTGTCTCGAAATCAGCAATCAGCACATCAATGTGACTTTCGCCTACCCCAACGGTGTGTAGCACGACTGCTTTAATCAGCGCTGAAGGCGTTTCACTTCGTCGTTGCAAATACGGCAACACATCGTGAGACAACAGATATTTCATCTCGCGCGGCACGCCGGGCAACGAAATGACAATCCCCGACGCAGCCTCAACGATAAACGCCGGCGCAGTGCCCACCGGGTTATGGACAACGATAGCTCCGACAGGCAAATAAGCCTGGCGTAAATTATTCTGGCCCATTTCGCGCCCTAAGCGCTTGAACAAAGCCCCGACATCCGCGATTAAGTCCTCACGCAATTGCAATGGTTGCTGCGTTGCCGCGGCAACCGCTTCACGGGTCATATCATCCACCGTAGGACCCAATCCCCCGGTCGTAATGACGACATCGGAGCGGGACAAAGCTGCCTGCAAGGCCTGGACAATACGTTCCCTGTTATCGCCAACAGTCGTTTTGATGTAAAGATTAACGCCGATCTGGCGCAGCGCACGAGCAATGTCGCGGGCATTGGTGTCCACAATTTCCCCCAGCAACAATTCCGTGCCAATAGAAAGAATTTCAGCATTCATAGTTGTAGCTCCTTTGCAATTGAGATAGAATTAGCCTATTATAGCTTATCGCCACGCGCCGCCAAACCTTGGCCACGACACTTTGAGTTGGGCCGTTCCAATCGGTACATTCCGTCAACAGGTGCTATAATAATATACCAGTGAAATTCTTGTACACTGAGCAAAGATTTGACGCAGAGGCACAAGAGACGCAGCGGCAAAAAACGGTTAACGCCAAGCCGCAAAACGGGCTAAGAACGCAATGAGAAACTTTTAATAGCCTTTGCATTTTGCCGACTTTGCCTTGATTTTAATCTCTGCGCCTCAGCAGCTCCGCGTCGGGTGTTTGGTTCTGGCTTGCCCAGGTTAGGGTTTTAGCGTAGGATATCAGGCGAAGTATTCAAATAATCATGTGAGGCAACAGCATGGACATTTTGGGAATTGGGTTACCGGAACTCATCGTGATCATTCTCTTGGCCCTAATTTTCTTAGGCCCGGACGAATTGCCGAAATTAGCCAAACAATCCGCTAAATTGGTGGCTGAGATTAAACAGATGACCGATGAAGTCAATAGCGAGATCAAAAAAGAGACGGCCGAATTAGACAAAGCACTTCCAGCCGAATATAAAGAGGCAAAACAGGCTTTACAGGAAACAGCCGCAACGGTCAACAATTTGCAACATTTGCCTAAATCCATGTTGCAACAACTAGATCCGACCAAGCCCCCAACGCCACCAAAAACGGCTAAGCCGTTGGCGCCAAGGCATAGTACCGAGGCGGCACCAGAAATCGCGGCCAATAATGCCATACCGCAAAAACAGCCATCGACGCCCTCCCCCGAGCCTGATCAGGAGAAAGCACGAGATTGAGCGATCAGACGACACCCAGCAAACGAGAATTCCGCAGCATGCCGCTGCGAGAGCACTTATTAGAACTGCGCCGGCGATTAGTGTGGTCCGTAGGGGGACTCGTTGTCACAACATTGATCAGCTTAGCATTCACCCGACGCTTTTTAGAGATCCTCATTTCCCCCATGGGTAATGCCCGGCCCCAATCGTTACGGCCGGCAGAAAACATCCTGGTTTATTTCAAAGTAGCCATCATCTTAGGCGTGCTCTTGGACATGCCAATACTTTTGTATCACCTGTTTGCCTTCATCGTGCCGGGATTGACGAAGAAAGAGAAAAGATTGCTGGCCTTTGTCATTCCGGCAGCCACGCTTCTCTTTGGTCTGGGTGTTGCGTTTGCCTCGTTGGTCATGCTACCGTTCTCGCTATCCTATTTACAACAATTTCTCTCTGATCTCATCCAGCCGAACTACTCTATTGACTATTACATTTCTTTCGTCTCTAATTTCGTTCTCTGGGTTGGCTTGAGCTTTGAATCGCCTTTGATTATCGCTTTCATCGCCCGCGTAGGACTGGTAAGCCCTAAACAGTTGCTCAGCGGCTGGCGCTACGCCATTGTAATTATTGCCATCATCGCGGCGGTAATCACACCGACGCCAGATCCGTTTAACATGACATTGGTCATGGCACCGTTAGTCTTACTATACGGTTTGGGCATTCTTTTAGCCCACTTTTCATACCGACCACGGCCCACTTTCGGCGACGAGGATGAAAACACAGAAAACAAAATAGTAAACACAAAATGAATGGTGGAAAAGAGGAAAATATCCAATGCTCAAACGGAATATTTTGGGCCTATTGAAAACGATGCGTCCAAAACAATGGACTAAAAATACATTCATCTTCGCAGCGCTTCTTTTCGATCACAAGCTTTTCGCGCCGGGCCCGCTACTGCGCACCATCGCCGCATTCATCCTGTTTTCGATGCTTTCCAGCGCTGTCTATTTGATCAATGACGTGGCAGATATGGAGAGCGACCGGCAACACCCAAAAAAACGTCACCGCCCTTTAGCAGCCGGGGTTATTTCAGCACACACGGCCATCGTAACCGCCATCGTGTTGGCTGTGGTAGCCATTGCCGCATCTTTCGCTTTGCTGCCGGCTTTAGGTGCGACAGCTACAGCCTATTTCGTCACCATGGTGCTCTATTCGTTTTGGTTAAAACACATCGTGATCATCGATGTAATGACCATCGCTGTTGGTTTTCTCTTGCGCGTTTTTGCCGGCGTAGTCGTCGTTCACGTTGCCCAGTTCTCCCCCTGGCTTTACGTTTGTACGACGCTGTTAGCGCTATTCATAGGCATTAACAAGCGTCGCAATGAGCTGACGCTGTTGGCCGGAGATGCCAGTAATCACCGTAGGATCTTAGACGATTACAATCTCGCGTTTATCGACGAAATGAGCAGCATGATCACGGCTTCAACCTTAGTCGCCTACGCTTTCTACACATTTTCAGCTCCAAACTTGCCACAAAACCATCTGATGATGCTCACCATCTTTTTTGTCATTTACGGATTAATGCGCTATCTGTACTTAATTCACGTAAAAGGGGTAGGCGGTGCGCCGGATGAGTTGTTACTGGACGATAAACCACTTTTGGCCTCGGTTATGTTATGGGCGGGCACAGTCGTCCTCATCCTGTACGTATTTTAGTCTCTTTCCAAGACACAACACAGGAAAAGCAAAGCCAAAATAAACCTGCATTCCACGGTTCGGTCAAATATAATTCAAAGCATGCGCTTTTTTTCGCAATGTTTTACGGAAGTCAGGGTGAGCAATACCGATAAGCGCTTCCACCCGCTGGCGGATAGTCTTACCGTACAAATCGGCCACGCCCCACTCTGTGACCACGTAATGCACATCATTGCGGGTAGTCACGACGCCGGCACCGGGTTTCAACATCGGCACGATGCGAGAAACAGTTCCCTTTTGGGCCGTGGAAGGCAGCGCAATAATCGGCAGCCCGCCTTTGCTGCGAGCCGCACCACGGATGAAATCCACTTGCCCCCCCACCCCACTATAAAATTCGTGCCCAATGGAATCGGAGCAAACCTGGCCAGTCAAATCCACTTCAATAGCCGAATTGATCGCGACCATTTTCTCGTTTTGGGCAATGAGAAACGGGTCATTGACGTAATCTGTCGGGTGAAATTCGACCATCGCATTGTTGTCCACGTAATCGTAAAGCGCCTGACTACCTAATACAAAACCAACAATCACTTTGCCGGGATGCAACGTCTTGCGGCTATTGTTCACCACGCCAGACTCTACCAGCGGAATTAAACCATCGGAAAACATTTCCGTGTGCACGCCCAAATCCTTTTTATCTCGCAAATAGAGCAACACGGCGTCGGGAATGCCGCCAATACCCATTTGCAGCGTTGCACCATCCGGGATCATCTCGGCGATGTAGGCACCGATCCGCTGTTGCACCTCGCCGGGGCGGCCTTGGAGTAATTCTTCCAACGGATAGTCCGCTTCGACAATGTAGTCCAATTTAGACACGTGGATGAAACTATCGCCCAAAGTCCGGGGCATTTGCTCGTTGACCTCGGCAATGATCATTTTAGAAGATTCGGCAGCCGGCTTGGTCAGCCCTACCTCGATGCCATACGAACAAAAACCGTGCTCGTCGGGCAGCGAAACATGCGCCAGCGTCGCATCCAAAGGCAAAATACCACGTTTGAAAAGACCAGGAATCTCGCTCAAAAAGGTCGGCGTAAAATCCGCCCGTCCCTCATTGACCGCCTTGCGCACGTTGGGGCTAATGAACAACGTATTCACCCGCAACTTTCCCGCGATGTCCGGCGCGACATAATCGGCATTGCCGACCGTTAGCACTTGCGTGATTTCCACATCTTGTACTGTACCGGCCCGCGCCCGACGCACTAAAGCGGCCAGAAGCTGTGTAGGCACACTGCAATTACCCGTCAAAAAGGCCCGATCGCCGGACTGGATATGCTGTACCGCTTCATCGGCCGTGACCACTTTCTGACGATAGAGTTTTTCCCAAGATTGCATCAAGCACGCTCCTGGAACAACGGCTGTAAACCAGGATAAACAATTTTGCCATCCCTAATATTAACGCAGCGAGCAATAGCAGGCACATCTTCCATCGCTTTAGCCAGCCCGTCCCGGGCCAAGGTCTGCACGAAACCAATAGTCACATTACTCAAGACATGGGTCGCCGTGCGGCCAATAATGCCGGTGATATTAGGAACGCCATAATGGATTACGCCTTCTGCTACATAGATCGGATCTCGATGCGTCGTGGGACGAATGGTTTCCACACTACCACCCTGGTCGATAGAATAATCGATGATAATCGAGCGCGGCCGCATGCGTTGCACCATTTCACGGGTCACCACGATAGGCGCTCGTTGCCCTGGCAACAACACCGCGCTCAATAGAACATCAGCGAAAGCAGTCATTTTGGCCAGATTATGTTGACTGGCCAGCATGGTAGTAACTTGATGGCCAAGCCGCTGACAAGCATTTTGCAAAGCTTTGATATTTTCATCCAGCAAATAGACCGTCGCGCCGACCTCGGCGAATGCCTGTGCCGCAGCAAAACCTACCGACCCGGCACCAATAATCACGACTTCGGCCGGCGGTACCCCAGCAATCCCGCCCAACAGAATACCCTTCCCACCTAAATCGTTCTGCAAGAAACGGGCTGCCAAAAAAGGTGCCATTTTACCGGCCAAACGACTAAGCGCGTGCAAAACGGGCAAAGAGCCGTCCGGTTCTTGGAGCGTTTCCCAGGCTAACGCCGTCACCTTACGCTGCAACAGGATTTCCAGCTTCTTGCGATTAGCGGCAGCCAAATGCCAAAAAGCAGCGACCATTTGCCCCTCGTGCATGTAATTAAACTCCTCGGCAATCGGCCGAGTCACTTTCAAGAGCAATTCGGAGCGCAAGAAGATTTCTTCGCCGCTGTAGCCAATCGTCGCACCCACCGCCTCGTAATCGCCATCCCGAAAGCCGCTGCCCAGGCCGGCGTCGTGCTCCACATAGACACGATGTCCCGCCTGCACCAACATGCTAACCGCAGCCGGCGTCAGCGCCACCCGAAATTCGTAAGGGCGTCGCTCACGCGGAATACCAATATCCATTGCGAACACTCCTTTCATGTCAAACTGGGGCCAAACGCCCGCCGGCGCTAGGTGTGGCGGCTTGACGTTAAATGTTTTTCCCGCCGCGTCTCTATCATCTCTGCGTCAAATCTTTGCGCACAGTACAAGGATTTCATGAACCTGGTACCATCTGCACTATAGCACAGCCGGCAGCCACATTCATTAAGTATGCGGCGCATCCAACTGTGAACCGTCCTCGGCCGGCAGCCAGGGCAAATAGTCCAACTGCACATTAGCCTGATGCAAAAAATCTGCGGAATAAGGATCCGGATAGGCGCCGGCATAAACGACCCGCACTAAACCAGCATTGATGATCATTTTCGCACAAGTCAAACAAGGTTGGTGCGTGACATAAATCGTGCCGCCCAGCACGCTAACCCCATACCGGGCGGCTTGAATAATAGCGTTTTGCTCGGCATGTAAAGTACGGACACAATGGCCATCAACCATCAAATGCCCCACGTCATCACAATGTGGCAGCCCAATCGGGGAACCATTGTAGCCGGTAGTCAAGATACGCTTGTCCTTGACAATAATAGCGCCTACGTGGGCGCGATCGCAAGTGCTACGCTGCGCTACAGCGAAAGCAATGCCCATAAAGTACACATCCCAGGAAGGACGCTGATGTTTTTCAGTCATGCTGCTCCCCTTCTCGACCTAATCAACCTGTGCCAAACTGGCGGTCACCGGCATCGCCCAGGCCGGGAACAATGAAGCCTGCCGGCGGATCGCCCTCTTGTTGCGGCGACGGGGTCAAATGATCGTCCACGGCTGCGAGGTAAATTGGCACGTCAGGGTGGGTTTCCGAAAGATGGCGCACCCCTTCCGGCGCAGCGATAATACCGACAAACTTGATTTGCTGGGCACCCCACGATTTCAGGATGTTCACGACTTCTACCGCCGAGCCACCAGTAGCCAGCATAGGGTCCAACACTAAGCAGACTTGCACGGTGGGGTCTACCGGCAAACGGTTATAATAAGCAACGGGCCGCAATGTGCGTTCATCCCGATACAAGCCAATATGCCACACCTCAGCGTTCGGCATCATCTCCCAAATGCCCTCCACCATGCCCAAGCCGGCGCGCAATACCGGCACAAGGCCAATTTTCTCGGCCAGTTCGTGCCCCGAAGTCATGGCTAACGGCGTCTGCACCGTTTTCGGCTCCACTTGCAAATCCATGGTCGCCTCGTAGGCCAACAAAATAGCGATTTCTCGCACCAACTGGCGAAATTTCTTTGGGCTGGTATCCACATCCCGCAATAACGTCAACTTATGCAAGATCAACGGGTGATTGGAAATAGAAACACGTCCCATAATGTCCCCTTACACACGAAAAAACGCCCACGCTATGGGCGTTTCCCTGCTCGGCAATCAAACTTCCTCATCTCCTCTAATGTCGAAAGCACTCATGAAGTTTGTCGGCGGGCGATAATGAATACCGCGTCGCTCCAGCCTTTCCACCTCTGCTTGACATTTAATACACAATGTTGCATCCGGCTTAGCCAGCAAACGTGCCGGGGCAATAGGACGCCCACAACGCTCACAAATGCCGTAAACGCCATGGTCAAACTTAGCCAATGCCCGTTGGACAGATCGCAATCGTTTTTTCAGGTTCGCCGCTAAAGCCTGATACTTTTCCCGCTCGGCGATCTGCGGATCCCCCTCTTCCAAATCAATATCCACTTCCGATGTGCGCATTGCGTCTTGCAAATGCTGCAAATCATTGAGGATCGCCTGCTCATCCTGCTGCAAACGCTGCCGCTGGTTTTCTAAGTCAATGGTTTCCACTTCATCGTAGAGATCATCCATACTATCTTCCTCCTTCAGCAAGCTATCACCCCACCTGACAACGAGCGCCCGAACTGCGGGTAACACTATCAAATTGGCCTCTTATACCAATTTTTCCTCATTTCGTCAATATTAGGAGGAAGGTTGCAACACCTTGCCATAGCAAAAGAAAGAAAAGTTCAGCGCATCATGCAACTGCTATAAAAGGCCACCGTTAGCAAGGCTATAACGATGACCTTTTAACAAGATAGTTTCTCGACAAAGAGAAAATACAAAGACACGAATTTAATTTCCCTTCGTACCTTCGCATGAGGAAAGCCTTCCTGAGAAACTTAACAAATAGTTTTTCTCCGGATCGACAACAAAATAATGACTCTACTGCAAAAAGGTTCACCGCCGAGAGCACAGAGGACGCAGAGAGATAACGAATATCCTCCTTTGAAAATAAACTTCTCTGGGGGGTGGCCGAGGGCATTGCCCTCGGCTACCCTCTCCTCCGAAAAAAGGAACGCAGATAAACGCAGGCTGCACACGCAGATAAAAAACCAATCCCCTTTAAGAAGTTCAACTTCTACGAGAAGTTGAACTTCTTATCGACAGCGTGCTCCGCCCGAGCGCACGGAGGTCAAATCCCCGTGCTACGTCGCTAAGAAGCCCCCTGAAAGGGGGCTGGTGTTGAGCAGCCTTTTGGCAGCGAACGCAACCTTGACGTACCCCGCCGCCGTACCGGAATCGAGGCTTTAGCCGGTGGTAGACCCACCAACCCACCTAAAGGCTTGACACCAGCCGCTTCGTTTTCATCCGCTGTGGTGCGCTGCAGACCCATGCCGACTCCTCCGAAATAGCTGTTTTTATCTCTGCGTTCTCCGCGAGCTCTGCGGTAAGAAAACTTTTTTCAGGAAAGCCAATAATACGCACTACTCTTCTTCATAAGGAGCCAAATCAGCTCTAGCTAAGCCCTGCGCCCGCGCTGTTTGGGCGACAGCTCTAGCGACAGCAAAATGCACCTTTTTGTCCAGCGGGCTCGGCACTAAGTCACCTGGTGCCGCCATATCGGCGATGGTCTGTGCGGCAGCCAGGTACATTTCCCGGCTCACATAAGGGACATACGCATCAACAGCGCCACGGATAATCCCTGGGAAACCTAACACATTGTTCACAGATTTCCCATCCGCAGCAAAAGCAGCACCAGCTTTCATAGCCACACCCGGGTCAATTTCCGACTTGGGATTCGAGATAGCTAAAATAATCTGTCCTTTGCGCACCCACTCCGGCTTAATGAGATTAGGCACACCGGTTGTGGCCACAACAATGTCCGCTGCGTCCATGATTTCCCGAAGTGATGACGGTGTGCCACCATAATCCGAGAAACGTTGCAACGCTTCCTGTGAAAGATCAGCGCCCAAAACAGAATGTCCGGTCAAACCCATAGCCATTCTGCTGATGGCCATCCCCGCCGCCCCCAGGCCGATCTGCCCGATAGTAGCTTGCATCAAATCAGTTCCAGCCTGTTTACAAGCGTTGGTGAGCGCCGCTGTCACAACAACCGCTGTGCCGTGCTGATCATCATGCATCACTGGGATGTCCAGCCTTTTCTGTAGCCGCTCTTCAATCTCGAAACAGCGGGGAGCCGATATGTCTTCCAACTGGATGAACGAAAAAGTCGGCGCAATAGCCGCAATCGTTTCGACAATCGTGTCGACATCTTTGGTATTGAGCAAAATTGGCATACCAGAGAGGCCTACGAAGGACTCCATCAACATGGCTTTTCCCTCCATGACCGGCATCCCGGCCACCGGGCCAATATCCCCCAACCCTAATATAGCAGTACCATCCGTAATAATAGCCACAAAATGTGAAATCGAGGTATACATTCTGGCCAGGGATGGATCGTTTTCTATACGTTTACAAACCTCCGCCACGCCCGGGGTATAAACGCGACGCAGGATGGCCGGCGTGTTTACAATATACCTGCTCCGAATAGCAATCTTCCCTCCTACATGTAACTCTAAGACATCATCCCTAACCTCCAATACCTCAGTACCTTCGTTATGCACCATAGCATTGATAATACGTTGTGTTTGTTCCTCATCGTCAGATTGTATGACAATTTCACGGATCGTGTGACGGTGCGTCTGGCGAATAAGCTCAATATTAGCTACACTCCCGCCCTCTTCTGCAACAGCTGTCAACAATCTTGCCAACGTCCCCGGTACTTGCTCGTTTTTACACCGTACCGTGCGTATAATTCTGTGTCCTGAATAAGACATTTGCATCTCCTTTTAGTTCTGCTTCATTTCTATTGCACAAACGACTAAACACATCACGCTCTGATTATTATAGTCATGTTACGTAGTAACAGTAATAATCTAAATCAGCTTTCTGAAGATGTTACAGACATTGTTGCCAAAGGGTATTGGCACAGCACAATTCTGGAAAATATGGTAAACTGTAATAGGAGTTATCCGTATTTTCGAGGCGAAACCAATGACCGAGATGGCTCACACTCCCTACGTCTGAAAAATACGCAGCACTAATTGTTCTCCTGACGCGGCGAACATAAGACGATATGAAACAGGACCGAAACAATGACTCACGTAGAAACGAACAGGAACCACAAGCCGGCAAAGCCAATCGATCTGGATGCGCCGTCGCTCTATATCAACCGAGAATTAAGCTGGTTGCAATTCAATAACATGGTTCTAGAAGAAGCTTGTGATCCGATCCATCCGTTATTGGAGCGCGCCAAATTTCTGGCGATTTTTGCTAATAATTTAGACGAATTCTTCATGATCCGCGTCTCCGGCTTACGTCGGCAATTACAGGCCGGCGCGTTGGAATTACCACCGGACGCCATGTCCCCGGCCGAACAGTTAGCGGCTATCCGGCAACAATTGTTGCCGCAGTTGGATCAGTTCAGCCATTGCTGGCGCGACGATATCCTACCAAAATTACAACAAGCCGGCATTCAGGTTTTAGATTACGGCCTTCTGAAAAAGAAACAGCGCAAATTGCTACGTCACTACTTCAAGCAGGAAATTTTCCCCGTTTTGACCCCGTTGGCTTTCGATCCGGGGCACCCGTTTCCGCATATTTCCAACTTGAGCCTAAATTTAGCTATCATTGTCAATGACCCGGCCCGAGGTGAGCTTTTCGCCCGGCTAAAAATACCGGACCTCTTTCCCAGATTATTATCCATTCCGAGCGAAGAAGAAGCGGATAGTTATGCAGAGCTAGGACTGGTGGGGCACGGTTCTGGCACGTACGTCTGGATAGAGGAAGTTATCGCAGCCAATTTAGCTCAGCTTTTCCCCGGGCTTGAAGTGATCGACGCTTACCCGTTCCGGGTGACGCGCGACGCGGACATAGAAATTGAAGAGGACGAAGCTTCCGATTTGCTGAGCGCCATCGAAGACGGCGTAGAACAGAGAGAATTCGGTTCAACAGTTCGTTTGCAAGTAGGCGCCACCATGCCGCCCACGGTATTGCATTTCCTAATGAAAGAGCTGGACATGGCGCCTTATCAGGTTTTTCAGTTAAATCTGCCTTTAGCCATGCGAGACCTGATGGAATTGACGGCTATTCAGCGGTCTGAACTAAAGAATGCGCCCTTCTTGCGATCATTGCCCCCCCAGTTCGCCGGCCATGAGTCACTATTCGACGTAATCCGCCGCCAGGATATCATGCTTTACCATCCTTATGACAGTTTTGCGCCAGTGCTGGATTTCCTGGAAGCTGCAGCTACTGATCCAAACGTGGTAGCCATCAAACAAACTTTGTACCGCGTCGGCCAAAATGCGCCGGTAGTGGCTGCTTTGTTAAAAGCCAGAGAGCGCGGCAAACAGGTCGCCGTTCTAGTTGAGCTAAAAGCGCGTTTCGACGAAGAGAACAACATCGGCTGGGCGCGTGCGCTGGAACAAGCCGGCGTTCATGTGGTATACGGTCTGATGGGATTGAAAACGCATGCCAAAATATGCATGGTCGTGCGTCGGGAACGAGACGGCATCAAACGGTACGTGCACATAAGCACCGGCAATTACAATGCTGTCACGGCGAATATTTACACCGATCTTGGCTTTTTCACCAGCGATGAGGAGATTGGCGATGACGTTTCGGCGCTGTTCAACGCGTTGACCGGTTATTCCCGGCAAGACAATTACCACAAATTGCTGGTCGCGCCGGGCAAGATGCGTACTGAGATCCTGCAGCGCATCGAACGCGAGATCACTCAACACAAGAAAGATGGCTCTGGCTATCTCGCCTTCAAGATGAACGCGTTGGTAGATAAAGCGTCCATCCAGGCTCTGTACCGCGCTTCCCAGGCCGGCGTGAAAGTGGATTTACAGGTCCGGGGCATTTGCTGCTTGCGTCCCGGCGTGCCCGGCGTCAGCGACAATATCAAAGTGACCTCCATCGTGGGGCGTTTCTTAGAACACCCACGCATCTATTATTTCCACAACGGCGGCGATGAAGAGTTGTTGTTGGGCAGCGCCGACTTAATGCCACGCAACCTGGACCGCCGGGTGGAGATTCTGTTCCCGGTCGAAGAACCGAATCTGCTGCATTCAATCCGCGATCAAATTCTGGCTGTTCACTTGCGGGACAATGTCAAAGCGAGACAATTGTTGCCGGATGGCCATTACCGGCATCTGCAACCGGCTAAAGATGAAACAGCGTTGGATTCTCAGCAATGGATGCTGGAGCATAAAGGCATTTGGCACATTGAGGGGTAAGTGCCGGGCGGCCCGGCCGGGGAGCATCGTCCTGTGAAAGTTATGCTCATTGGTGATGTCCATGGCAATTTGCCGGCGCTGCTGGCAGTCATCCGACATGCCGAACAGCAAGGCGTCACGCGCATTTGGAATGTGGGGGACTTTGTCGGCTACGGGCCGTATCCGGACGAAGTGGTCAGCTATTTACGTGACCGCGCTGCATTGAATATCACCGGTAATTACGACCTCAACGTGCTCAACTTTCCGGCCAAAGCGGAGAAATGGCGGCACAGCAAGCATCCGCTGAAGTATTTGGCGTTCCGCTGGGCATACGAACAGCTTTCGTCAGCCAACCGCGCTTTTCTGCGTGCGTTGCCGCCGGAGGCCCGCCTGAAAGCCGGCAAATTGCGCGTGCTCTTGGTACACGGCAGCCCGGCTTCTAACAAAGAACATTTAACCGTTGAGACGCCTGTCGCCCGGTTGCGCGAGCTGGCCCGAATGGCGGATGCAGAGGTCATTCTGTGTGGACATTCCCACCAGCAGTTTGCCCGACAGACAGATGGAGTCTGGTTCGTCAATCCAGGCAGCGTGGGCCGGCCCGACGATGGTGATCCCCGGGCATCATACGCTATTCTGCACTTGAAACACGGCACGCTGGCAGCAAAACATTACCGGGTGGTATACGATGTACAAGCGACCGTTGAGGCGCTCCGGGCTGCGCATCTGCCAGAGGCTTTCGCCCAGATGTTGCTGCAAGGGCACGATCTGAACGCTGTTTTGGCTGCCGGGCAAGAGTAAGACTTCCTTGTGCGATGTCTCATCTCCGTTCAAACAAAACGCCGATTAGCTATACGCTTAAAGATCGGTTAACAAATTTGCCAGCCGCTTCCGAAAATCCGGATTATTCACGTGTTTCCACACTATCAGAAAAGTTTCAATGCGTTGTTGCAACGCCTTTTGCCGGCTAGCCGAATAGACAGCCACGTCGGGCGCCACCACGATAGCCGGTGCGACGCTTTCCCGGGCAATTGTTGCCGGGGGGCGCAAAGCACCCCAGGTGAGGAAATTGCGCAGCATTCTAATGGCAACGACAGCATCCTGCAGTTGGCCCAAATGATCTTGCAACGCGACGACTTCCCGAATGAGCGGTTTAGCTTCTGGCCCCAGCACTTCTCGGAAATACTCCAACGTGTAACGAAAATACTTGGCGGCGATGCGCAACCGATGGTAACGGGTTAGCGGCATATCCGCAGCCAGCCACTCTTCGTATGCCAGCAAGTATGCTTGCCGCTCCGCGACCAAAACGGGCAGCAGTTGACGCACACGCCGGGGAAACGCATCCCCTTTGGTCGAAAACGGTTGCTGTGGTCCTTCCCATGGTTTTCCTAAAAATTCGGCGAAGTGCGCTTTGAAATGTCGATAAGACGTTTTATTCAAGAAAACCAATAACTGCGTCCTGGCCTCGGCATATGCTGTTGTCCAGGCGGCACGCAACGGACTCAAATCCACGACCTGCCCGTCCGATTGCTCCTGCAGAAAACATTCAACATGTTCCCAAAAAACGTCCAAATCGCGCCCTTGTCCCAAAGAACGTCCAGTGTGCTGCAACATGCGGTTGAATGGACGTAGACTTCCCATATCCAGGTACGGAGACAGAACGTGAATAGCCACCCGCATACGGCGCACGGCTACGCGCATATCGTGCAATGCGTCGGCGTCGCCGGCGCGCACTGCCGGCTCGTGATAGAGCATCCGCCAAAAATGGAACCGGATGATCTTGCGGGCCGCTTCGCACATAAGATCGTCCGCTGCGACGCCTGGTAAACTCGGTAAAACGACCTTCTCCTGGGCATTTTCATTGCTGACCGGATGGAGCAATTGCCAGGTGAGCGTCTGTTCTTCTGACATGGGCGGACGGAAAACAACTTTCGTGGGAAATAGCAGCGCCCATAAATCCGCTTTACGTTGGGCCCGGCTTGCGTCTGTCATCGCCTCCGCCCCGGCGATGTTGATTTCCATAAGTCCGACCGAACGGCGCAATGAACCGATCCGGCTTGTACCGCCGGAAAAATCTAGCCCGTCCGCCATGCGCACGATGGCGGCCAAGGCTAAGGTTTCCTTTTGTGCGGTTGCCGGTAATTCGGAGAAAGGCAATTGTTGCGAGAGCTGCCTCAGTTTCTTGGCGGTGATCTGTTTGCGGTGCAAAAACGTAATGGCGGCGACCATAATTTGTTCCGATCGATTCAGCTCTATCACTGGATTTTGCAACAGCATATCGCGTCCCACAATATGATGCCGCCTGGAATCTGTCGCTAAGCCGATATCATGCACTAAAGCCGCTTTTTCCAGGAGAGCGCGTTGCGCCAGCGGGAGGCGATGGATGGGCGCCAAAATATCGAAAAGCATCAACGCGTAATCAGCAACCGCCCGGGCGTGGCGTTGGTTCACGTGATAGTGTTCCCATAAGGCGGTAATGGGCACCGGTGAGATGGTAATGGCTTCGTTCGCATCAGGCGTTGCCCTGACCGATCTTGATGACGTCGGCATGGGGATTGCCGGCGGTAAGGCCTGATCGATGATAGACGCGGGGAACAGCGCGGTGCGTTTCTGGCGCAATTGTGCCAGCCAGTAACGCACCCGCCTTTCCGAAAGCCCGGCCATCTGTGCCGCTTGCCGCTGCGTGTTCCCCGCCTGCAGCGCCAACAATGCTTTGGCGTGGCGGCCATGCCGATCAGGACGAGCTGCGATAGCTTGCAGGATGATGCGTTCGTCTGGCAACAGCAGTTGGCCAGCCGGAAGGTTTCTATCCGCGAAGAAGATCTGCGCATGTTGCAATTTCGTTCTCGTATCAGGTCGTAATGAAAACTGCGTCTGCAAGATGCGGACGATTTCCTGTAGATCTGCCTCTTTTCCATCCTGACGCAGTTCGATTTCCAGCACGAAAAAATATCGCCGGTCATCCTCTTTCTGCAACAGCACTTCATCGCTACTCCACGCCGCGACGAGGCGCTTACCTTCTGTGACGTCACACTCCCAACGCGTTTGCCGGAGGTCGAAAAGTGCAATCACTGGCATGTTTTTGATAGTAGCCAGGATGAAATCGCGTAATGGCGAAACAGGCCAACGATTCGGCGGTTGCCAGGAGGGCAAAGTCACTTCAATCTCCTCACGGCGGCGCACGGTGCCACTTCCACCACGCAACGCTTTTAACGTGATCACGGTGCTGCCCGAAACTTCCCGCGCCCGCAGCGCGTAGCCGGCCTGGAAGATGTGTCTTTCTGCGGTGTCGAAATACGTGTCGCGGAGCTGTTGCTGTCGTGCCGGGGACATCGCATAACGGCCGATACCGGACATGGTCCGTAGCTGTTCAGCGATCGTCCGGTCAGGCACCGAAAACTTAGCTTCGATCTCTTTCATAGTGTCACACAATCCTTTCCGAGGACAAAACGGCGCATCCCGCTTCAGCTTAGGCGTTACCGGTATTTATCACCGCGAAGGACACGAAGGAACACACAGAAAAACTAATTTTCTCCTTTTACAGACTTTATTACCATCTTTATACCTGTATTTTTCTGTGTGCATCTGTGCCCAAAACCTGACTCGGTCGAGCCAGAACTAAAAACTCGACGCGGAGCCGCTGAAGCGCAGAGATTAAAATCAAGGCAAAGTCAGCGATACGTATTAGCACCAAAAGCTATTAATAGTTTTTTGTTGTGTTCTTATCCCATTTTGCAGCTTGGCGTTAACTGTTTTTTGCCTCTGCGTCTCTGCGTCAAATCTTTGCTCAGTGGACAAGAATTTCGATGGTATGGTACTACCCGAATAGCTGATTACGTAGATTTTACGCCGATAAATCAGAAAGGATCAGCGAAAACCAGCATTCATCTACATCATCTGCGGCCTAATTGCTTTTCGGGCCGCGACCCTGCGTCTTCTGTCTCGATACCGGTTGCCTGTTACGGCATATTGTTGCCGCTTCCCCCGTCTCTGCGATTACCCCGATAATGAGCCTGCAAACTACGCACTTTAAGTGTTTTGCTCTGTAATGCCCGAATGCCAATGACCGCCGCGGCGGCACCGGAAAGAGTCGTAACCAGCGGCACTTTATATTGGATGGCTGCCTGGCGTATTTTGCGGCCATCCTGGCGAGAAGTTTGTCCCAGCGGCGTATTCACGACAAGTTGTGTAGCGCCTTCGCGGATGAGATCTACCACATGCGGAGAACCCTGGCTTACCTTCTTGACAGTAGTCACCGGCAAGCCAACCCGCTCCAGCACGGCTGCTGTGCCCTTGGTGGCAATCAGACCGAAGCCCAAGCGATGGAAATCGCGAGCAATTTTGAGGATAGCCCCTTTATCAAAATCGTTGACCGTCAGCAACACGCTGCCGGTCGTCGGCAGCGGTGTACCAATAGCCATCTCTGCTTTGGCAAAAGCGTGTCCAAAATGCGCTGCGTGTCCCATGACCTCGCCAGTGCTGCGCATTTCTGGTCCTAAGAGTGCATCCACGCCGGTAAATTTACCAAACGGCAAAGCAACTTCCTTCACGAAAAACCCATCCACGGCCGGTTCTTCCACGAATCCAATCTCCGCCAAGCTCCTGCCGGCCATCACTTGCGTAGCCAGGCGGGCCAACGGAACACCGGTTGCTTTGCTCACAAAAGGCACCGTGCGGCTGGCACGCGGGTTCACTTCCAGAACATAAACCACGTCATCTTTGATGGCAAACTGAATATTCATCAAACCGCGCACGCCTAAAGCCAGGCCAATCTGTTCTGTGTAATCACGAATGATGTTCAAGAAGTAGTAGCTAATTTTGAATGGCGGCAGCACCATGGCAGAATCGCCAGAGTGAATGCCCGCTTCCTCGATGTGTTGCATCACGCTGCCAATGACCACCCGCTCCGTGTCGGCGACGGCGTCGACGTCGATTTCGTAGGCATCTTCCAGGTATTGATCAACTAAAACCGGCTTGCCCGGCGCAGCTTCTTGTGCTGCGGCGATGAAATGCGACAGCTCCGCCGGCGCATAAACAATGGCCATGGCTCGGCCACCTAAAACATAACTGGGGCGCACCATAACCGGATAACCGATGCGCTGGGCAACGGCTAATGCCTCCGGAACGGTGTGAGCCATGCCGTGTTCCGGCTGGGGGATATCCAATTTTTGCAGCAACGCGCCGAAACGCTCACGATCTTCCGCCAAATCGATGGTTGCCGGCGTTGTGCCGAGGATAGGCACGCCGGCCGCAGCCAGTTCGCTGGCCAAATTCAACGGCGTCTGACCTCCCAATTGCACGATGACGCCCAAGAGCTGTCCTGTTCGCGATTCTTCCTGGACGACGTGCAGCACATCTTCCGTCGTCAAGGGCTCGAAATAGAGCCGGTCGGAAGTGTCGTAGTCGGTGCTGACAGTCTCCGGATTAGAATTAACCATGATGGTCTCGATACCCATTTCCTGCAAAGCAAAAGCGGCATGGCAGCAACAATAATCGAATTCGATCCCCTGACCAATACGGTTAGGCCCGCTGCCAAGGATGATCACTTTGCGCCGGTCAGTCGGGGCCGCCTCATCCACGGTTTCGTAAGTCGAATACATGTAAGGGGTAAAAGCCGGAAATTCAGCAGCACAGGTGTCCACTTTGCGGTAGGTAGGTGCCAGGCCGGCCTGCTGGCGTTGTTGCCGGATGGCAGAAACTGTGCTGCCAGTCAATTGCGCCAGACGAGCATCGCTGAAGCCGAGCTGTTTCGCTGCGAACAGTGCGTCATCGTCCAGCGGAGTCGCCGCCAATCGTTTCTCTGCGGCAATGATTTTCTCCATTTGGGCCACGAACCAGGGATCGTAACCGGTAGCCGCGGCAATCTGAATAACAGACCGACCGCTACGCAAAGCCGCAAAAACAGCCGCCAGTCGGCGCGGGTTAGGACGGCGCAGCAAACCATCGATTTCCGCTGTGTTGGAAGGCGACAACGTTCGGGGGTGATCCTCCAAACTCCGCATCGCTTTCTGCAGCGCCTCGGGGAATGTGCGGCCAATGGCCATGATTTCTCCAACGGATTGCATCTGCGGCCCCAACGTGTCATCCACGCCGGGAAATTTCTCGAAATTCCAACGCGGTATTTTCACCACCACGTAATCCAACGCTGGCTCGAAAGCCGCCACCGTTTTCTGTGTGATATCATTGCGTATTTCATCCAGCGTATAGCCCACAGCCAGCAACGCTGCAATTTTAGCGATGGGGAAACCAGTCGCTTTGCTAGCCAATGCTGATGAACGGCTGACGCGGGGGTTCATTTCGATGACAACGACCCGCCCGTTCGTCGGGTTGACGGCAAACTGAACATTGGAGCCCCCAGTTTCCACCCCGACGGCGTGCATGACCAAACGCGCCATGTCCCGCAATTGTTGATATTCCTTGTCGGTGAGCGTCTGAGCCGGGGCAACAGTGATAGAATCGCCGGTGTGAACGCCCATCGGATCGATGTTCTCAATGCTGGTCACCACAACGAAATTATCATGCCGATCCCGCATCACTTCCAGCTCGAATTCTTTCCAGCCCAGCACCGATTCTTCCAGCAGCACCTGGTGCACGGGACTTTCCCGCAAGCCTCGCCCTGCCTTATCTCGCAAATCAGTTTCGGCCAAGGCAATGCCACCGCCGCTGCCACCTAACGTAAAACTGGGGCGAATGAGCAGCGGGTAGCCCAACGTTTCAGCAGCAGCTAATGCTTCTCCCTCCGAAGCAACCAGAAAACTACGAGGTACATCCAAACCAACCCGATTCACCGCTTCCTTGAAGCGCTGACGATCCTCAGCGACGCGCATCGCTGACAACGGGGCGCCAATAAGCTCCACGCCGTAGCGCGCCAAGACACCCTGCTCGGCCAATGCGACGGCTAAATTCAACGCCGTCTGGCCGCCCACGGTTGGCAATAGTGCGTCCGGCCGTTCCTGGGCGATGATCTTCTCCACAATCTCCAGCGTCAAAGGCTCGACATATGTGGCATCGGCCAAATCGGGATCGGTCATGATGGTGGCCGGGTTGGAATTAACCAAGATAACCCGGTATCCCTCACCCCGCAACGCTTTGATAGCCTGCGTGCCGGAATAGTCGAATTCCGCTGCTTGCCCGATGACTATCGGCCCGGCGCCTAACACCATAATGGACTGTATGTCATTTCGTTTCGGCATTTTGCTAAGCTTTCTTTTCTCGAATTATGCGGATGAATTGTTCGAAGAGGTAATCGGCATCGTGGGGGCCAGGGCTGGCCTCCGGATGGTATTGCACCGCGAAGACCGGTCGATCCCGTAACCGCATCCCCTCCACGCTGCCATCGTTCAAGTTCCTGTGAGTAATTTCGATCTCCGGCGGCAAAGCGGCCGGATCCACCACGTAGCTGTGATTTTGAGCGGTAATTTGCACATGCCCGCTGCGCAAGTCTATCACTGGCTGGTTGCCGCCGTGATGGCCGAACTTCATTTTATGCGTGCGCCCGCCCAAGGCCAGGGCCAAAATCTGGTGTCCTAAACAAATGCCGAACATGGGCAATCCGGATGCCAGGAGTTTCTGCACAGTTGTCACGGCATAAGGCACACCGGCCGGATCGCCGGGCCCGTTGGATAGGAAGATACCGTCCGGATGCATGGCCAATAGTTGCTCGGCCGGCGTAGCGGCGGGGAAAACCGTCAACGCAGCGCCGTGGGTCACCAGCCGGCGCAGAATGTTGCGCTTGACGCCGAAATCGTAAACCGCGATGCGCACACTTCCCTCCACTGCCGGTCGCAGCGGACCATGGCTATCCGCCAACGGCTGCCAAACAGTGCTGGTTTCTTGCCAGCCGAATGGGACCGCGTGGCTAACTTCTCGCACCAAGTCGCGGCCATCCAAGCCAGACCACTGCCGGGCCTGCTGCCACAAATCAGGGGGAGAAACGCCAGGCAGCGTACTCAGCGCCGCTTTAAGCGATCCTTTTTCTCTGATGTGCAAAGTTAGCGCCCGAGTGTCCACGCCGGAGATAGCCGGCACATTGTGCCTACCCAAATAATCGGGCAGTGATTCGACACTGCGCCAGTTGTTAGGTTGCCGGCTCATCTCTCGCACGATGAGGCCAGAAAGCCAGGGCCGCTCCGATTCTTCGTCCTCCGGATTGACGCCTACATTGCCGATGTGAGGATAAGTCATGACCACAAACTGTCCACGATAAGACGGATCGGTGATAATTTCTTGATAGCCGGTCATGCTGGTATTAAACACGATTTCGCCAAACGTTGTCCTCATCGCTCCATACGCCTCGCCGGGCCAAATCGTCCCATCTTCCAAAACGAGATACGCCGGGGAATCTCCTGCTATTTTCTTATCAATTGTTTCCATGCTGCCGGTTTTACCTCATTCTCCATTTTCTTTAAGGTCGTGTCTTGCGCAATGATAACATCAAATCAGGTCGATCGGTAATAATACCGTCGACCCCCTCTTTGATCAGAACACGCATAGCAGCCGGATCGTTGATAGTCCAGACCTGTACCTTCATCCCTTGCCGATGGGCAGCAGTGATAAATCCGGGCGTAACGATTTGGTAACCACGCCAGCGGATCGGCACTTGCAGAACGTCCGGTACAGGACGGTAAAGCCGCCATAGGTGTGCTCTCTGCATAATCCAGAAAATTTCTATACCCGGCTCACTGGTGCCAGTAGCCGTTTGTGATATCAAGGCTCTGAAACGAGTGATGACCTTGCGATGAAACGAGACCACGATAACTCTATTTTCGGCGTGCTGCGCCTTGATTAGAGTCGCCAAGGCATCAGCTACCGCGACATCATCAGGCTTGATCTCAATACTCATTTTTGCGGTCGGAAAGTTTGTCAACACTTCTAACAAGGTTGGGATGGTAATGCCTCGACCCCGGTAAGGGAAAGTTGCCCCGCCGTCGCGGGTGAAATGATACCCGGCATCTAACTTTCTAATTTCGTTTAGCGTCATCTCCTGCACCAAGCCATGGCCATCGGTTGTGCGATCCACACTTTTGTCGTGAATGACAACTAATCGGCCATCTTTGGTCATGTGGATATCCATTTCAAGCATGTCGACGCCTAACGAAACAGCATTACGAAACGCTACCAGGGTATTCTCCGGCGCTAAACCGGCCCCGCCTCGATGTGCAATGACCCACGGACGGTCATTGCCGCGGAAGACTGGCTTGACAGCGATCGGCTTAATAGTTAGCAGGAGATAAATAATTAGAACAAGCAAAATGAGTAGTGCCAAAAGCAGGATTCTTATCCAAGTACGCATGATCTAACCTCCTCTGAAAATAGAACGCAGATTAACGCTGATGCACGCTGATCTTAATTTTCATCCGCTGTGGTGTGCCGCAGGCTCATGATAACTCCCTTGAAAATAAGACCTCTCCCCTGGCTTACCGCCCAAAGGGGCGGTAAGCCTTCCCCTCCCCGTGTCGGGGAGGGGGAAAAGCTAAGTGTAGCGCAGCTTGGGGGAGAGACCTCCCTTGAAAATAGAATGCTGATTGACGCTGATCCTTTCTGCTTTATCAGCGTGCATCAGCGTCCTGTTTGCCCAGGACTGAGTAGAATTATCGATTAACTGGATTCACCGATTGAATCTATTTTCGGCCCGGCCCTGGACTTTTTCTCCGCGTCTTTGCGTCAAATTTTGGTCATGTCGGCGGCAACGATTCTCCCAACAGTGCTAACAAGCCAGTTTCATCCAATGCAGGAACACCAAACTGAGCCGCTTGGCTCGCTTTGCTGCCGGGGGATGCGCCCACGACGATATACGTTGTCTTCGCGCTAACACGATTAGTCACTTTACCGCCGTTTTTAACGATCAATGCTTTGGCATCGTTGCGCGTCAAATGGGGCAACGTGCCAGTGAGTACAAAGGTCATTCCGGCTACAACTTGCTCGGCGGGAGGCGACGCTTTGTGTGGCTCGCTCATACGCACGCCGGCCCGCGCCAGTTTATGCAACAGGTGCAAATTGTGTTTCTCTTGGAACCAACTCACGATGCTGCTGGCGACCTTGGGGCCGATGCCGGGGATTGCTTCCAGTTCCTCTTGCTTGGCCTGACGCAGCGCATCCACAGAAGGATAGTGCGCCACCAACAATTGCGCCGTCGTGGGTCCAACGAACTTCATTTGCAAAGCGGTAAAAAGACGATACAACGGCCTATTTTTTGCCGCTTCGATGGCGCTGAGCAGATTATCCACCCGTTTCTCCTGGTAGCCTTCCATAGCCAGCAGCACATCTCGCTGCAAATAGAAGATATCGGCGACATCATGCAGAAGCCCTTTTTCCACAAAAAGCTTGGCTTGTCGCCCTCCCACCCCACGAATATCCATGGCCCCCCGGGAGGCGAAATGCTCCACAGAACGAATGAGCTGGGCTGGACAGGAAATATTGACGCAATAATAAGCCACTTCGCCAGGCGGTCGGAGCACCGGGCTACCGCAAACTGGACAATGCTCCGGCATCTGCCACACTTTCTCCGAGCCAGTGCGCAATTCCGGCAGCGGGCGCACCACCTGCGGAATTACCTCACCCGCCCGGCGCACCACAACTGTGTCACCCACGCGAATGTCTTTCTCGGCGATATAATCCGCGTTGTGCAAAGTGGCGTTACGCACTATTACGCCCCCCACCTGCACCGGCTCCAAGATCGCTTTGGGGGTCAGCACGCCGGTACGTCCCACGCTGACTTCGATATCCAACAACTTTGTCACCGCTTCTTCGGCCGGATACTTGTAGGCAATAGCCCAGCGGGGATCTTTAGCAACCGCGCCGAGCCTTTCTTGTTGCACCAGATCATTGACTTTGATAACCAGCCCATCCACTTCATACGGCAGTCTTTTACGCTCCGCGCCCCAAGCGACGCAGTAATGTTCCAGTTGATCGAATTTCTCGTCGGGGAAAAGTTTGTTAGCCGGATTCGTTGGGAAACCAAGTTGCTGCAAATAGGCTAAAGCTTCCCACTGCGAAGTGACAAGCTTACCCCCCTCTTGAAGCACAACTTGATACACCCAGAGACGCAGCGGGCGCTGGGCGCTGATTCGCGGATCCAGTTGGCGTAGCGAGCCGGCGGCAAAATTGCGCGGATTGGCATACGTGCGCTCCCCTTTAGCTATTTGTGCAGCGTTGAACGCCTCGAAATCGGCCACAGAAACATACGCCTCGCCGCGCACGACCAAACGGGCTGGCGGAGCTCCCATCGCGGCGTCGACGGGAATCCGCAGCGGCAACTGGTGCATGGTGCGCAAATTAGCGCTGATCTCCTCACCAACTTCTCCATCGCCTCGCGTTGCCCCTAAGGCAAAATGCCCATTCTCGTAATGCAATACAACGGTCAGCCCATCAATCTTGGGTTCCGCCACATAGGAGACCTGACTTCCCGGTGGCAACATTTTCCAAAGACGCTCTCGCCAGGCTCGCAGTTCGCCGACGCTGAACACATTGCCTAAGCTGAGCATCGGCCGGGGATGGCGCACACGCCGGAATGTAGTCTTGGCTACACCGCCAACGCGTTGGGTTGGCGAATCCGACGTAATCAGCTCCGGATACTCTGCTTCTAACGCTTTAAGCTGGTTGAAAAGTGCGTCGTAAGTAGCATCGCTGATCTCCGGGTCGTCCAGGACGTAGTAGCGGTAGCTGTGATAATGGAGTGCTTTACGCAATGCCCGGACACGTTCGATAACTTCTGCTGATGCTGTCATCGTCATTCCCTTCGCTTCTACTGATTAAACCGAACCGGCTTTCCCATTATACAGGATTATGGCGATGTTGAACAGCACCCTTCCGGGCCATTTCGACGGTCGAAACTCTGCACAGAGCTCCGTGCTACAAAAAAAGAAAGCCCCCTGAAAAAGACCTATCTGGCGCAGGAACAAATTATGATTTCCGCTGAAGTATAGGACGTCACGTTGTTATAGCGGATGTAATTGCGTCAGAAGGGTCTTTAGCCGGGCAACAACGTACCCGGCGCGTTGCTGCAACAAAAAAAGGACTTCTCCATCAAAGAGAAATCCTCTTTCTCAATACCAGGGCCGGGAAAATGGGCAACAGCTTGCATTACGAAGATTTAGCAACTGCCTCCATCAAATGGGGCAGGATCATCTGCTCTGGCATGGCACCTTCCACAGCCTCTACTTCGTTAATGACGGTTCGGGGCACAGCCATGACACTATAACGATTCGATAGCGCCGGGAACTCAGTGGCTTCGATCATATCGCCGGTGACCCAAGGACTATAAAAAGCCAGTTTGTGGGCTAACATCACAGATCTGGGACAATAGGGGCAAGTCGGCGTAATGAAAACCTGCAAATGCACCGGCTTGGTCAAGCTATCCAAAAAAGATCTGGTTTCTTGTTGCAATTCCACTTGACCGCTGCTAACCATCCGGATTGCTTCCAGCAAGGACATGAACTCATAGCCGGAAGGAATACCGAAAAAGCGAACGCCAAAAGTTTTGCCATCCTGCACCGGAATAATAGCCGGGACTTTGTCCACGCTGAATTGTTTGGCCATTTCGTTATCAGCAGCCAAATCATAAGCTTCGACGCTTACCAAATCCGAGAGCGAGGCTAACTCTTCGCAAATCTCCCGCGTCTCGGGGCAATATTGGCAACCGATGTGTTGGCTGAACACAACTAATGTTACCGGTTTCTTTAAATTTTTAGTGAAGTCATCGCGTATGAATTGTCGGTCTTTCTCTTGTAGAAGGCCCATATAGCACTTCCTCCTGTACTAGTTTTGCATAAAAAAAGGTCACAAAGCGTGACCGGATTTATCATCTCAATCTTACAGTTTGATGCAAATTGTGTCAATTCGTTACATGTTCTTGCCCTATGACGCCAAGAATGCCCCGGCGCGCAGAAATAATAGAACGCTGATCTCAAATACATTATGCCAGCAATACGAAAATCCTTGTTATTGAACCCGGTTCATACTATTGGCCACACCACGATCAAGCGCATACCAACTTACCGCGACAATACTGGGTAAGCGCTTGTTGCCAGCAGGATGACGACAGTTTGCAACGAGACGGCAATATTCAGTCAATCCTGATTTGAGCCGATTAGAACAATCGCATTAGGAAAACTCTTGGGCAATAATAAAAGAACTCAGGCCCGTTTGCTATGGTCCACTGCTCTCAACACCTTTAGATTGAGCAAAATGAAAGCAATAAACTGTAAAAACTTGTTATTCATCTTTGCTTTGTCTTTAGCCGTTATCTTAAAACGCATGGTTGTTGCTCCTTATGGATTAATTTTTGACACAGGGGGATACATGACGACTTATTCCGGAATAATTTTCCAGCCCGGATACCCTTTGAGTTTATACATGAAAGTTGTGTGTAACATGCGCTTCATCCAGGCACCCGAAAGGCCAATATCCATTTGCGTAATGCTGAGATGGCGTCCGCCCTCATTGGGATACTTACGCCGATCCGGCACAACCGGATAAACGACCAAAGTGGATGCTAAACCATCCCAAAGCGAAGAGCCCATCGAAGCGATGCAAATTGTGAGCATTTCGGACATGCGCTCATTGTGACCCATGCGCCCGTGCTTAATAAGAGAAACGATGTTCTTAGCTACAACGCGACCGATGATGCCGGAAGCCATCCCTGTACGCGGCACAGCCGGCACAATAACCGTTCCATTAGGTGTCGTATGAGGTTCTGAAACGGTTCCTGGTGGAGCAAAAGCAATGCCGGCTGCAAAAATATCAGGATAGGTCGGATTCTGATACCAGGCTGGCCAGGCACCTGGGCGGTTTTTCAATTCAGCATGGGGTAAACCGTAAGTGGCATCTACTTTGACAAAACCGCCGGCATCGGCAATCTTAGTGGTAATATTGTTATTGTCCTTATCAATATATTGAATCTTCGGGCCGGCAAACCCCGGAAGAAGCATGGCAAAGTCGAAATTCGTTTCGCCGTGTTTGCCATTTTCGTCTTCCCAGAAGATACGCCCTTTTTCGACTTTATCAACTGAACGGTGGATTTGCCACTTAACACCGGTGTCTTCGAAAATAGCATGCACGAAATCTTCAGTGGAGATTAGCTTTCCATGATACGAGCCACGCCCCCCACCGATACCAAAGTCGCCCAGCTTAGGTTCATTAGAGAACCAGAGTAGCTCCGCTTGGTCACGCACACCCTCTTTAACCAAAATTTTATGAATATTGCTGAGATACTCAAACGCAGCGCCTTGGCAAGTTGCACCCCGGAAACCAGCGCCAATAACGAATTTAAGCCTTTCTCCCTGGTGCAATCGTTTGATCATCGTATCAAGTTTATTCCACGCTTGAACAGCATGGGGCGGGGAACAGATAGACATGGTTTCGCCCTCCGCATGGGGCCCTAAACCGGGCGTAGCCCCAAAATCAAGGCGGGCGCCGGTGGCAATGACGATATAATCATAATTAGCCTGTACCGTGCCGCTGCCATCGGTGCGCTCTACAACGACATATTTCTCATCGGGATGCACTTCAGTAGCAGTACCTTGGATGAAATGGATACCTGTCCGTTCATAAACAGGCCGCAATGGGAATTGCGTCTTCCCTACCTTCATCGTTCCGCTTCCAACCCACACCAACGAAGGCGTATAAACAAACGAATCATACTTATTGATCATAGTGATCTGATGTTTTCGTGTGTTAAGTCCATCCGCTAAATACAGGGCCGCAGTCTGGCCAGCAAAGCCGGCTCCAATAATCACAACTTTAGCCATAATAACAATCTCCTCCGAAAATAAAAATGGGGCGCAGATCAACGTAGGCTGCGCACGCAGATAAAAAACAATGGTCGGTCCGGCGATTAGAAATCGTTGCTACAACTGCGAAACCTGCCTGCGCAGGTTGCAAGCTAATCGCCGTAGG
>WFQU01000099.1 GCA_015486845.1 Anaerolineae bacterium
CCGATATTCGTACTGCAGAAAGTCTGTTTTTTGCGAGCCAGAGCGGCGTGCACTTAAAGATGGTTCGGATCAAGTTGAATAACTCGCATGTGCGCGTTGAGCCGGGTGGCTTGTATTTTATGAAAGGGAAATTGGAGATTAAGGCCAGCACCGGCGGTGGGTTAGTGAAGGGTTTAACTAGGAAGATGGTAGCGGGCGAAAGTTTTTTTGTAAATCAAATTCATGGGACCGGCGAAGTATATTTGGAGCCTACATTTGGGCACTTTTTCTTGCATCGCATAGAGGAAAAAGAAGGCGGTGTAATTGTGGACAAGAGCCTCTTTTATGCTGGTACAGCCGGTTTATCTATTTCCGCGGCCATGCAAAAGAACGTGTCGTCAGCATTGTTTGGCGGCGAGGGCATGTTTCAAACAAAGATAAAAGGGACCGGAGTAGCCGTGTTGTATTCTCCCGTTCCCCAGGATGAAATTGTCAAATTCGAACTGACAGGCGACAAGTTGTCCGTAGATGGCAATTTTGCTCTGATGAGAAGCGAAAGCGTAAGATTCAAGGCAGAGAAAAGTAGCAAAAGCTGGCTGGCAACTTCTGTGTCAGGGGAAGGGATGTTACAGACATTCGAAGGACATGGGTATGTGTGGATTGCTCCAACCCAAGGCATTTACGAGAAACTGAGCAGCATGGCTGGACTGAAGGATTTAGCCGGACCTCCTGGGAGCAGTAATACCCAGACGAGGAGCACAAGTAAATAGTGTCGTCACCCGACCGCGCGTTCAGCGAGCAGGCCTCATCTGGGCCTGCCCTGCTCGCCAGCGCCGGTGACGTCATTGTGCCAAGGGCACTGATGGTTCGGCGAAAGTGCTGCAGGTGAAACCGGACGAGCTTGACGCCCCATGAGTCTGGAGGCAGCCTCTGTCCATGGGGTGCAAGCAGACTGACGCCGTACAGATAAGAAGCAAGTGGATGCCCCACGGCGGATGAAAACACGACCAGCGCGTATCAACCTTTGTCAGAACCCTATTTTCAGGAAGGTCATCCATGAGACCAAAAAAGAAAGCATTAACCGCAGCACAATATAGTCGTATTGAGCGACTGCAGGGCTGGAAAGTCTTTGGAATTCCCAGAGTTGATTGGAATGCGATTCCAGGATTGACACGCTTGGAGGACACGATAGCAATAATGGGCAGTGCGGATTACAATGATCCGAGACTGCTGAACAGTATTCAAGCTGTTGCTGGTTTCGATCAATTGGTTTATGAATCTAATCCTAAACCTGGAGAACCGAGTGGAAATGCCTATCATTTCGTTGTGCAACGATCCAATCGTCAAGATTACCCGTACATTCTTCACGGTCCTTTTAAGTCCGAAACTAGAGTAAAGCACTGGTTCGATGCGGATGATCTGGAAGTCTATTGGATGGAAGAAACCGCTGATGAATCTTCTTGAAAGCTAATACTTTGATGGGTAACTAATCCCATTTGTGGCCGATTTATTTTCGGCGGTGGGTAAACGGCGTGAAATCTGCAAGCCAAGTTGGTTTCAACGCCAGGGAGTCTTGCCAGGGTCGGCAGAGGGGTGATGCTCACGTTGGGCAGCGTGAAGGTCTTGCTTGCCTCAGCGGGAAAATCGGACGTGTGACTCTTGCGGTGGCATGGATTCCGTGATATTATGGATGCATGATACGCTTATTCAAAGACGCGGCAACAGAAGACATTTTCAACGGCATCAATTCAAAGGCGGCGCGGAAAGCCTGCCCACAAAGTTTGTGCAAGATTGCAGTTCGAAAATTGGATCAAATTGATTCTGCCGAAGTCTTGGATGACCTGCGAATTCCGCCTGGCAATCACCTGGAAGCCTTGAAAGGTGATAGGCAAGGACAACATAGCATTCGTATCAATGAACAGTATCGAGTGTGCTTTGTCTGGACGGAATCTAGGCCGGAAGAAGTGGAAATTGTAGATTACCACTGAAAAAAGGTGAAGAGAAATGGTGAGAGTACCGACAAACCGAGAGCCAACACATCCAGGGGAGGTATTGCGGGAAGAGTTCCTGGAGCCAATGGGGATCACACAGCGAGAATTGGCTGTGGGGATACATGTGCCGTATCAGCGGATCAATGAGTTGATCAACGGGAAGCGAGGGGTCACGCCTAGCACAGCGTTAAGGTTGGCGAAGTACTTTGGGACGACAGCAGGATTCTGGATGAACTTGCAGCTGCGTTGGGATTTGTATCGGGCACAACAGAAAGAGGCGAGGCAATTAGAAAAGATTGAACCGCGTATGGTTTCAGTGTAAAGTGGGTGCGTGGTAAGCCGGGCGCGGCCCGCTTTTCCCTTTCGCGGTCGCCGCGGCCACCAAACACACGCGGCTGGAGTTCGAGCGCCTGCTGCAAGCGGTGGAGGATTCCGGCGGGACGGGCATAATGGCAATCGGAAAACCCTCGGGTTTCTCCTCGTAGCAAACGACCGCTTCGAGAGCCGCGAGATGCCGTCGACGACAGTCAGCGCGTATTCCAACGAAACCCGAAGGGTCTGGCGCCGGCGTTCCCGTTGTTAGTTCAATTTCAACGCCATGACAGTCAGGGGCACGCCGCGTTCTTGCCGTTCGCTCAGGGGATGGAACCCCAGTCGGACGTAAAAGGCCTGGGCATGGGTTGTTTCCAGGACGACAGTGGTGCAGCGTTGCCGGCGGGTTACCTCAATCAGGCGATTGGTCATGGCCGTGCCGACGCCCCGGCCACGGAATGGTTCGGCAACAGCCATGCCCGTGATGCAGAAAACAGGTCCGTCCGGCGCATGGGTAATGTGAGGGTCTTCATCCAGCCCCGGTTCCCGGACTTCCCGCCATTTTTCGGCGCTGCCGTAGCCGATAATGCGGCCATCCGCCTCGGCAACCACGAATCCCTCTGGGAAAACCTGCTGCCGGGCGCGAATGACCTCGGGCGATTCGGCCGTGCCGTAGGGCGAGAAGGCTTTACTGTCTAATTGGATCACCTGAGGCAAGTCGGCCTGGATAGCAGAACGGATACTAAATGATTGGGACATGAGCTTGATCTGTGATCTCATTAGGATGCACTAACCACCCCACCTGCGGCAGGATTTTGTGAGCAGTGCCGATGCGGGGCATGGGGTTCTGACAATGCCCCAAGAAAGGCAGACTGCCTTAAGACGTTGGTTCCCTGGCTAATATTTCCTGCTCGACGTACGAACGAAACGAATCGACGCTGGTAAAGCAGCGGAACCCCGCACTGCTGGCCAATTCCAGGGTAGAAGCCTCCTCATCCAACAGGAGGGCGACTGGCTCGCTGTAACCGGTTTGAATACCTTCAGGCCAAGCCAAATCGAGCAAGGCCACGGCATCCCCACTCCTCTCATCAAGGAGTTCATAGAGCATCTCGCCTTCTGGCAATCCCTGCTCTGTGATCCAGATATTGGTCCTAAGAAGTTGTTCTTCCTCATCCTCTCCATTGATTCCACCCGGAACCGTGACAGGGCTAAGTACTTCTAGCAACACGGGTTCCTCTTGCGGCTGTGAGGTCATCAGGAGAGTATTGAGAAACGAGTTTGCGGCACTGGCCAGTAGTGCTTGACGCGCCTTAAGAAAATCGGGGTACTTCTCCATTCGCCATAGCCGAGAGTCCATGGGAATCCATTGCGATGCCAGAGCCCCCGGATACTTCGCCTCAATTTCAGGGAAATAGACTTTGGGCAGTTTGTTACCGATGTCAAGATTGGTGGCTTGGGTGAGAAAGCAGAAATTTGCTAAGGCATTGACCTGTGAGCGACTGTATTCAGCGTGGTACAGTTGCGATTTCGGAAAGATGTGGTGGATTTGTAGATGATTCAATTTGCCAAGCAAATCCGCCTTAAGTGGCAATCCCGTTCCCCAATCTTTGGCGGTTCCCACCCGTGTGAGCAAATACAGCATGGGGTAGAAGCGTGCGCCCCGACTCCAACCGGCGAAGTTTTCAGCTCGCACTACCAGATCACCGCGCCAGATGCGAAGCTGCTCGATCAGGCGTTCCAGTGAATCCTCGTGGGTTTCCATGACAGCCAGGTCCTGGTTCAAAACACTTTCTGTGGAACCTGTGAAACGCCCCCAAAGAAAACTATGTATGTACCAGTATAGCAGTGTGTCTCGTTCCTCGACGGATTTGAACTTGCCGCCATTCTGGGACAGATACCGGGTCATAATGGGAAAAGCGTAGCGTCCCCCTAAGACACGATCGTGATCGAGGCCCAAACGGCCGCTGATGATATTCAGCAAAAGGTCGATTAGTTTTGTCGTTCTTCTCAGGGCCTCCTGGAATTCGCCAGCATTGACATCCTTGAGCGCGGAAAACAGTGCTTCGCCGGTGAGGACTGTGTTGATATTGCGCAGCAACCAATCTATCTTGAAGTGAAAGCCGGCTTGCTGCCATTTGTAAAGCGCATGACGTAGTTCCTGGCGGGCGTCAGGCCATTCAGCGCAAATACGCGCCAGTGCCAGATCACCCTTGGAGAGTTTGGTGCCGCCGCTATTCACCCGATTAAAAATATCCACGACAACATCGACGGTCTTGTCCGCTCCTGTGACCTCCTCGATGTGAAGGCTGACATTTTTGATGCCGAGAAGTTGATTCAGCCGCGTGATGTAAAGATTGGCCTTGGGTTTTAGGTCGGGATTTTCATAAATCTGGCCAATGAGAGAACTCAACCCATCTTTCATCAGCTTGGTAATGCTGATCCAGCGCGGATTGTCATTCATTTTCACTGGCCCATAGAATTCGAAGCTCTCTTCCTCGATATTGAAGTATAAATCGGTAAACGTGCTGGTACTACCCTCGAAGAAGGGCGGCGGCGTACCACGGATAATGCCATATAACGACGTGATCCGCTGTTGGCCATCGAGAATCAGGCGGACATTGCCTGCGGACAAGGCTTGGTCTCCCCTGGATTCAGCCTGCTCGGTCTTGGTAACCCACACCAGCAAGCCACCGACCGGATAGCGGTGATAGAGGGAGTTCATCAACTCCCGCACCTGATTGCGATTCCACACATAGCCCCGTTGAAATTCCGGCAAGGCCATGGCCCCCAAATCGATCTGGTCAAGAATTGTATTGATTTCCATAATGCCCCCTGACTTTGTATGCAAACTGACTCTTTTGGGTCCAGATGACTCGAGTAATATCCGCTAGTTTGCGCGAATCGGCGGAATTTGCTTTACCAA
Organism: Anaerolineae bacterium; assembly: GCA_015486845.1. Taxonomy (GTDB): domain Bacteria; phylum Chloroflexota; class Anaerolineae; order JAADDB01; family JAADDB01; genus WFQU01. Next base: position 5,206 of record WFQU01000099.1, read on the forward strand.
AGAGTTTGATAGCGACTTCTGTCGCTAATTGATCGAGATCATCGACCGAGAATTTCAATAAGGGCTGTCTTTCGTATTTGGCTCCAAAGACACGATCGCGCAGTTGACGTAGTGAAGCATCACGTCCTTGCCAGTTCACAGCTGCCTCGCGAAAGTGTTGATACCGGCTAGCGCGCAATGCTTCAAGAATGGAGTCCAGCTGGTTATCGCCAGCAAAAATGGCTGCAAGCTCAATAATGCTGCGCGCTGCATCAGATTTGTCTCGGTCAGCGGCATCAAAACATTTCTCAAGTTCTTCAATGATGCTATGAGGGTCATCATCGATGCCTAGAAGCCACCAATACAACGTCGGTGGACGCCGTAGTGCACTAGAGATCAACAATCGCAGTTGATTTCGGCTTATATCCTCCAAGGTGTGGCGATTGACGAACAGATACGCCAGATCGCTGGATGATAGGAGATGGCTCGGATCGTACTCGTGCCTCATGGTCGCGTATTCCAACAGACGCTGTGGACTGTCAATGGGCTGCTGCTTGGAGGAAACCACTTGAATTTCAGCGCCTTCGGGCAAATTGACGAGCTGGGTAATCCGGGAGAGAATTCGTTCTCTTTCCTCCTGCTGTGCTCGCTCGATCCAGGCCCGCATATCCCCAAAGGCAATACGTTCGGTCTTCGAGCTGTGACGAACCCAAATGTCGCCTTGCAGAAACAAGGGGCGACCTTTGTGAGAATCCATACCTTTCCAATCGCCTTTTCGCGCCATCACAATGGGGTATTGAACGGCGCCTATCGTAAGTGCGAGAATAAATCGTCCGTTTTCTAGTCGCTCTATGTCGTGAGAAAGCTCAATGGTGGCAGGCGCAATGTAGCGATTTACCAAATCAGCAACACGCGCACTGTCCAGAGCCTGACATGCCTTTTCGTCGATTCCTGGCTGATGGGTTTCGTCGCGGCCAAACACAATTTGTCCACCACTGGCATTGGCCATGGCAACCAAATTTTTGATCAGATCGACCTTGGCCTTTTCGTCGTCTGGATCGAAGTCTATTTTGTAGTCCTGATGCTTTCCCTCGCCGTCCATGACTATTTCTCTCCCACCGCTGCCTCAATCAACGGAATTTCATTCGGTGTCTGGCCGTGAAGGAGAGAAGTTCAACTTCTGCGTCTTCGACGACGATCAACTCCCGCTCTTATTTCGCTACTTGCGGGTCTCGGCCCGCTGCGAGAAGTTGAACTTCTTGCTCTCTTCGATCAACGCAATCTCCTCATCCGTCAGGTCGTACAGCCGGTAGACGATCTCATTCAACTCTCGCTCCCATGTGGCCCCAGACGTTCAACTTCTTGCAGAAGTTGAACGTCTAGCCGTCTAACGCCTGACTAATCGACCAACAGATGGCCGATCGCATCGTACCCGAAAGTTCCTTCCTCTACGAACGCGGCGTACTCGCTTCTGGAGGCAAATTGCTCCAAGACAATGTCCGGTTTGGGCAAAGCCCCATTCCGCAGCCCAATATACTCACGATAACTCGAAAACGCCCATTCTTCAGGTCTCGCCACGAGTCCCGCATCTACCGGGTTACGGTGGATATAACGCGAGAGCTGGAGCAAATAGCCATTGCTTGTCAGATGCTTGCCTTTGAAACGTCCTTGAAACAATGCCCCTACTCTGTTTTGCGCTTTGTTGATAGCCTTGGTGTACGCTGTACTGAAAGGCTGCATGACCGCGTGGCTGAAGTCATCACAGTTCACCCGCACCAGCAAGTGGTAATGGTTCAGCATGAGACAATAAGCGATAATGTCCGCGCGGTCCGGGGTGAAGTATTTGCGCAAGCAGTCCAGGAAGAATAGCCAGTTGCGCGCTTCGAAAAATATAGGCTGCCGGTTTACGCCGCGATTGTAAATGTGGTAATACTCACCAGCGATATA
>WFQU01000100.1 GCA_015486845.1 Anaerolineae bacterium
AGGAAGTGGCCTTGGTCAACGGTCAGATCGCTGCCCGCTCAAAGATGGTGCTCAGTCTGACTATCGATCACCGCATTGTGGATGGTGCACCTGGGGCAGCGTTCCTACGAACGCTGGTTTGGCTCCTGGAAAATCCTGCTCTGATCTTCGCTGCGGGATAGGTGGAAGGGAGTCACGCTCTTGCACAAAAGACCCTTGCACCACTCCGAGAAGCCAGTAACACTAAATTTGGTGATTGAAACGCAAGCTGTGTGTATTGGTGTGTGATTATTGGCTATCAGCAAGAGCTTATATCCAATAATTGTCGCTAACAGCGCTAATATCAGGCTTGACATTTTTATGACTATGTTTACAGCTCCTTTTCAAGCGATACTCTGTAAATATATATCAGGACGGGTCGGAAAAAATAAAAAAGATTGTCAATCGACATTAACCTACCCAATTCCTGTCCTCGTCGCATGACTTTGCCTAAGGCGATGTCTGGCTAAAAGATGATTCCGCCTCCTTTTTCTTTTTCGAGGGCAGGCCCTCGAACTCCCGGCAGGGGAACCGTACGGTTCCCCTGTAACCCTTCCGCAATGCGCTCCCTCGGCTAAGCGGGTAATAGGAATACGCCTCAGCGGCCTAACGTGATAGCTATTCGACCAAAAAAGCGCCACAAAGAACGAAATTGCACGGCGGTGATCCAAGTTAAACAGTTAGGGGAAGAAGGATCCAGAAAAGCATAGCCACCATTGCCCGGCCCGAAGTAATTCAAATCGTATGCGTAAAGCAAAGAGACATGTCCGCCTATAGCCAGGCCGTGCCGCCAACCGGTCACGATCAAAGTTAACCGGTCAAGGTTCAAATTGTAGCGCAAATCGGATTCACTAGACCAAACAGAGAGCCGGGCTGGAATACTAAAGTGTGACCGCAGCGTGAAAGTGATACCCCATGGTAGTGTTGCCCAGTGGGGAATGCGCGCTAACAAAGGGCGGTGATTCATCCAACGGCTGACCGCCTCGCCGGCTACAAGATGCGGTGTTCGATAATATAAATTCACAGCTATGGCAATACTGTAAGGGCCACAATCGTTCGAGTGCCCCTGATATTGATGATACCGACAGATTTCAGTTCGCGGGAAATTGAACAGGTAATTTTGCACGGTTTATCCCTCGTCCTTGCTAATCTGACATAATTTTTCTGCTCGCAAGATATTCTCTCGTGCTGATCGGTTAACTTGTTGCATCTCACGGATCACTTTCTTCATGCGGGTACGCTGCGAGAGCAACACTTGGGGGCACGGATAGCTCAAATCTGGGAATGCCGCTAAACGCGCCAGGCGCCTAATCTCTGTTTCCGGAATAGACGCCAATGGTCGTATCAACGTCAGGCTGCCGTCGAAATAGTCTCGTTTTACCGGCATGGATTCCAAGCGGCCGGCGTGGAACAAATTCAAGAGCGCTGTCTCCGCCAAATCATCTAAGTGGTGGCCAAAAGCGACTTTGTTGAAACCGTGAGCCAGTGCAAAGCGTCCCAGCGCAGCCCGGCGGTATTGTGTGCAGCGGTGACACGGCAAAGGCAGTGGCTCTCCCGCCGCCAGATCTACATGTAACAGTTGAAAAGGCACACCCCAAGTTTCCATAAGCTCGGCCAAAGCGCGTTGGCGCACTACATCGTTCACAGCTCCGGGGATCGTCACGTGGGCAGCTAATAGTTGATACCGCTCCGGCTGCGCCCGCTGCCGCCATTGCAACAGGCGCAACAAAGCTAAACTATCTTTTCCGCCGGAAACAGCCACTACAATGCGGTCGCCGTCGGCCAGCAAAGAGGTCTGTCTCACTAACTTATTGACCTTTTTCAACATGAAATAGGCCTGCCGGGCAACAGGATCTTTCTTGGTGTTATTGACCATACCCTGCCGCGTGTAATAACTCAATCGCCTTCAACAATTGCGTATCATTCTTTTTCTGGAACTGTTTCGGCGTAAGTCCTTCTTCTGCATCCGGCCAAAGTGGCGCTGTTTTCTCCGGCAAAGCAATCTTCACATCCGGGACAATGCCATTGTTCTTAATCACCCGGCCATTGGGCGTTAGCCAGAGCCCTGTTCCTAACAAAATCGCTGATCCATCGCTCAAATGATAAGTGGAGAGCACGGTGCCGGTGCCAAAGGTCGTCTCGCCCACGACTTCTGCCCGTTTATTATCTTGCATAGCACCGGAGAATATCTCGGCGGCGCTGGCTGTTCCCTCGTTGACTAACACGACCATCGGCATATCCATAGCTTCGCCGCCACGATGCGCTTTATAAGGCGTTCGATTGCCTTTGCTATCTTGTTCCAGTAAAATGACCTTGCCGGACGGCAAGAATTCACTGCTTACCCGGATGGCTTGATCCAGCAATCCCCCGGGGTTGTTGCGCATATCAACCACTAAAGCCTGAGCGCCGGCCAACTTGGCTTCCTTCAGGGCTTTGCGCAACTGCCGATCCGCGTTAGCCGAGAATTGAACGACTTGAACGTGGGCGATTTTCTCGCCGGGGATCATGTGCCAGGATACCGCCGGTACAGTGACTTTTGCCCGCACGACGGTAATTTCCACCGGAGAGCTATCCCCTTCGTGCAACATAGTTAGCACCACCGGTTTCCCCTCCGGGCCGCGTATTTCGGCTACAACTTCCGTCAAAGTTTGTCCTTCGGTGGATTTGCCATCTACTTTCAGAATAACATCGCCGGCCCGAATGCCTGCTTTTTCAGCCTGCGATTTGGCCAGCGGTGCCACGATAACGGGCATCCCGCCTTTCATGGATACCAGCGCACCAATGCCGAAGAATTCCCCGGACATGGTGCCTTGCTGCACTTTGATCTCCTCCGGCGTTAGCAACGTGGTGTGCCCTTGATCACCCAAGGAATTCAACATGCCCCGAATGGCACCATAAGTCATTTGGCGTGGATTGATGGCCGAACGCACCACATAATGTTCATCGACCAGGTTCCACGCTTCCCAAAATATCTTGAACTGGCTTTGTGCATCCGCCGGCTCCGCTGTAGAAGGCGTTGCCAAAATAGGAACATGATTGGGGAAAAGACGTGGCCCTAAAAGTGTTCCGCCTAAAAATGATGTCGTTGTGATCACAATACAAAGTAGCAGGGCGAAAAGCACCAAGAATAACCGCTTCACAATTTTACTCTCCTAACCCGGCCGAGCCGGAATGAAAAACTTGATGACACGAAGCCGCAGTGACGCAAAGGGAACGAAAAGTGTTGCTTTCTCTTTGCATATTTTGGCACCGTTACACCGTAAAACTCTATTCCACTATTCCCTTATTCGCCATAGAAACACCTTCCGATAATGTCCTTATTCCCTCGTGACACTGTAACTGCTTCGACTTCGACGATGTCAGATTATCTATGCAGCGGCCTTATCATGTATGCCCGCCCGACTGTGAACGAGCCAGATTGGCCACAGATTGGCCACATATAGCGACATGGTCAAACAACTTAGCCTTCCTAACAATAGGATGCCGATGACGCAGATTAGCGTTGATCCTTTCTGATTTGTCTGCAGGTATCTGCGTAATGAGCGTTCTTTTCGACCATGGCTGAGCCGTTACATCACATCAAGCACTGTTTGTGTCCCGCGACATCCCGTTGTGCGCTGGCGGGCCATCTTCGACCCGGGTTGGGGCGACACCGACAGGGAATCGTTGCTGGTTACGCGCCATTTTGGTTAGTATCGCCTGGCTGATATCCAGGTCAAGCCGATCCCCCAACGTACAAGCGTAAATGAGCACATCCGCCAACTCATCGGCCACGGCGGCCCGCCACGCCGGGTCTTTTTCCATGTAAGCGACTTCTGCTTTATTCCGCCACTGGAATAGCTCCAATAGTTCGTTGGCTTCTAAAGAAATGGAAAGCGAGAGATCCTTCGCGTTGTGGTAGCGATTCCAATCGCGTTCCTCGTGAAAATGCCGGATCAGCGCTCGTAAATCGGCCAATGTCATCCGTGAATCAGCCATGACCACCCCACTTCTCGATATCTATGCAATAAATACGGCCCCAATTCCACCACTAACATGCCGGTCAAAATCAAAACGCTGCCCATCACCACACGGACGGTAAAGCGCTCGCCGGCCAACAAGAAACTAAACAGCGCTGCAAAGACCGGCTCCGCAGAGAAAATCAACGCCGTGTGTACCGCTTCTGTGAAGCGCTGGGCGATGGTCTGCACGCTGAAAGCCAACGCCGAGGCGAAAATACCGGTAAAAGCTGCCGAAAAAAGCACCGATCCGCTCGGTCTGGGCCATCCTTCCCCGGCCAAAGGTACAACTAAAGCGCTTAATACCGTCACCGCTACTAACTGTCCCACTGTCAATGGCAAGGCATCGAAACGTTGGACCATGTAGGCTACCGACAGAATTTGCACTGCAAAAGCGACCGCACAACCAAAAACCAGCACATCCCCTAAATTTGGGCGCAAGCCATTATCGACATTGAGGGTAAGAAGCGCTAAACCAACTATGGCCAACGCTACCCCTAACCAGACTCGCATTGTCGCCCGCTGGTGCAAGAATAAAGCACCAATAACAGGCACTAAAATTACCGACATGCCGGTGATGAAGCCCGCTTTGGCTGCGGTGGTGTAACGCAAGCCCACTGTTTGGAATGCGTAGCCGATCATCAACACGACGCCAATGACCACGCCGGCGGCCAGTGCTGGCCAGCCTTCCTGGCGCCCGTCTGCTGCCAAAAGTCCTGGTTGCCGACTGATAAACCACCATACCGGCAACATGGTGATCGTCGCCATGGCAAAACGCATGGCTAAATAAGAGAATACGGGGTAGCCCATCACAGCGTCTTTCACCATAATGAAGGTGCTGCCCCAAATAATTGCTACGAATAGCAAGGACGCATCGGCATAGATTTGCTTTTGTCTCATCGCGATGCTATTTCCTTTCGTACGGTGGTTAACAATGTTTCCAGACGTAAAGTTGGTAAAACATAACATGGTGCTTGCATGGCGACAGCTAACTCACGGGCCAGGCCGCGATCGAATTCCGGGTGCTCAACGTTAACGACTACGGCTGGAATATGCGCTCTCGTCACGGCATCAGCCATGCGCAGCGCCTCCTCTTGCGGTGGTAAACCGGCCATGGAAACATTGCCAGCGCCGTCAGTCAGTAAAATCAGGAATGGCATTACTTCCGGGTCGCGACGACGAGCGGCTGTCAAAAGCTGATATGCCAGGTAAAGCCCGTGTGAAAGGGGCGTTTTACCTCCTACCGGTATTGTTTGCAATACTTTCTGTGCCAGTTCCACGCTAGAAGTGGGCGGCAATAGAACCCGGCCCCGCCTATTCTGAAAAACGACTAGCCCAACCCGGTCCCGGCGTTGGTAAGCATCCATCAACAATGAAAGAATTGCCCCTTTTGTTGCTTCCATCCGGTTGGATGCTGCCATGGACCAGGAGGCGTCTACGACGAAAAGGATGACATTGCCGGCGCGGCGGCTGCGCACTTTGCGCTGCCAATCTTGTCGCTCCACCACCAGCGCGACACCATCACGCCGACGATGGCACTGATATGGCGCTGCCTGGCGCAACGTGGCATCGAAAGCAAAGTCCCAATGGCCGTCGAACGGCACCGCTCGCATGTAATGGCCATCTTTGCGCTTCGTCAAGGTGCTGCTGCGCCGGCCTGTTAGACGCCGTTGCCGGTGGTCAGCCTGGGCATCGAGCCGCTTGGGGCGGAAAGGCTCACCGATGACTACTTGTTGCGCTTGTTCACGGGTTTCAGCGGGAGAGGGGGCCGCCGGTTCGCGGGCTAACGCTCGTGGCCCGGCCCCGGGCGTTCCGTTGTCTTCATTCAGTCGTTTTTTTTTACGCCAACCAGATCCGCCGCGTCGGATGTTTCAGCACTCGCTGGCACAGGATCGGCATGATGGCGTTCGGCCATAGCCGCTAATTGATCGTGCAGGCGCTCGGTGGTCGTTCCGGCTTCCTGAAATGGCTGTCGCTTCAAGCGATGAGGCAGTGCCAACTCCGCTGCTAAGAGAATATCTGCACGTTGGAGTTGCAAGCGCCCGGCAAAAGCAGCCTGGGCCAGCGCCGCTTTCAATATGACGATATCGGCCCGGTGGCCATCCACGGCAAATTCTGCCGTCAGCGCGGCGATGAAATAAAGGTCAGCCGATTTGTAACGCACCATGGGCAACCGGTGCCTGGCCTGGATAATGCGCTGCGCAAGTGCTGTCTCTTCTTGCTGCCACGTCCGGCTGAATGTCTCCGGTGCCGTTTCGTAAGCAATGCGACGCTCCAAGATCGCCACCCGTTCTCGTGGATCGTGCATGCCCACGATATCCACGGCTAAGCCGAAGCGGTCCAAAAGCTGCGGACGCAAGTCTCCTTCCTCTGGATTCATGGTACCCACGAGGATAAAACGCGCCGGGTGGGTAAATGAGATGCCTTCTCGCTCCACGACATTCACGCCCATGGCCGCTGCGTCCAATAAGATATCGACCACATGGTCGTCTAGTAAATTGACCTCGTCCACGTAGAGCAGTCCCCGGTTCGCGCCGGCTAAGACGCCTGGCTCGAATCGTTTTTCTCCTTTTTGGATGGCCTTCTCGATATCTAACGTGCCCACGACCCGATCTTCCGTTGCACTCACAGGTAGATCGACGAAAGGCGTTTGGCGGTGAGTTATGGGTAACACTTCGCCGGCGTCCAAACGACGACGACAGTTGTCGCACATTAGCGCCGGGATGTGCGGATCACAATTGAAGGGACAATCGGCCACTACTTCGATATCAGGCAACAAAGCCGCCAAAGCTCGCGCAGCAGTGCTTTTAGCCGTGCCTCGTTCGCCGCGAATTAGCACCCCGCCAATGGCAGGATTGATCGCGTTCAACAGCAATGCCCGTTTCATCTGTTCCTGTCCCACGATTGCGGAAAAGGGAAAAAATAAGCCCATAATCTATAATTCCTCGGCGGCCATTGATAAGCCGTCACCTATTTGCATGCTTTCGTATTCTCCAAAAACCGTTCTAACAGCGAATAATTGGCCCTAACATCATAGCTGCTTGGTAACAGCATCTTGACGAGCCAATTGCCGTTGGCATTATAAAGCCAGTATCCAGAAAAAAGAAATCCGCTTGGCACAAACAAAGAGACCGATCGAATGATCGGCCTCTTTCGTAACACCCCCGGCAGGATTCGAACCTGTGACCTTCTGGTCCGCAACCAGACGCTCTATCCACTGAGCTACGGGGGTAAACGCTATGAGATTGTCAACTGGCGGGGAGGGTGGGATTCGAACCCACGGTAGAAGTTTTAGCCCCTACAACCGCTTAGCAGGCGGCCCCAATCGTCCACTCTGGCACCTCCCCCGGTCATTGGTAACATTGCTGGCGGAGGGAGAGGGATTCGAACCCCCGGTGGCTCAACGCCACAGCGGTTTTCAAGACCGCCGCCTTCGTCCACTCGGCCATCCCTCCAGAACCTCACACGCACAGGAGGAAGTATAACTAAGGCGGTGGCAAAAGTCAAACGCGCCTAAAAAGAATCACGCGAGGTGGGGAACGGAGGTACAACTTTGTTCTATTACGTTGTTCTGTTGTTGCCCCATCCCTGCAAGTCAATCGCCTGGCTTGGTAGGTGAAATTGGCTCCACGTGGACATCGCCATAACGTCCGCGAGCGCCGGCCATGTAAGCGCCGACTTGCCCTGCTGTGATGGGCTGCGGATCGACATATTGCAGCATCTGTTTCCCGTCGGCGTAAACGGTGATGGTGTTGCCAACTGCCTTGACTTTGTACGTGTGCCAGGCAGCAGGATCACCATAATCGGGGGCGGAAGCGAGCCAGGTCTTCCATTTGCCATGCTGATGCTTGGCCAGTTCCAACCGCCCATCTTTGTTCGGTACCAGGTAGTAGTAGTTATCAGGGTCCTGAAACCGGAAAACAAGCCGGGGCACATTCCAATTGTGTTTGCCGGCACGATCCGTTTTCAAACGGGCTGTGTATTCGTAATCGCGCCACGATTTTTCACCGGCCACAGCCCAGTCCCGGTAACTGCCGCTGCGACAGATACCACCGTTACATTTATGCCACTTCTTGTAATATTTCCAGTCCAGGTTGCCGTGCCCATCAAAGTTGTCATGATAAGTTGTCTCCACGTCGCTCGGTTGGGTCGTCATATTCGCGCTACTTCTGTTCAGAAGGTCCGAGATGTTCCCGCCCATGGCAGCTACGCTACCGACGCCGGCCAACGCTAAAACGCCTATGATCAACGCGTATTCAGCGAGGTTGCTGCCAAGTTCTTGCTTCCACCAGTCCAATAATTTCACGAAGAATGTTCGCATAGGAGTGCCCTTTCTTCCCTGCTATTAGCCCCCATTCGCATTTCAGTCTCCGGATGAACCGGAAATGGGATTCAGCGAAACATTGTCGAAGCGCCCCGACGAGTTGTCGTTGATGACGCCAGCCCGCCCTGACTTGATGGGATGAGGATCAACATAGGTTAAAATTTCTTTGCCGTCCACATAAGCTTTCACAGAGCTACCGCTGACCGTTACACGGTAGTTATGCCATTGCATGGGATCGCCAAACCCTTTGCCATAAGCTAACCATGGCTTCCAGCGACCATGCTCTCTTTTAGCTAATTCCAGAACGCCGTCTGTTTTGGGCACCAACGCATAATAATTGCTCCGGTTGTGAAACCGGAACAAGATTCGGGTTACATTCCAGATGGCGTGGCCGTGTCGCGCATCGGTCTTCACCCGTACTGAATAATCATAATCGGTCAGATTTTTATCCCCGGCCACGGCATAACCCCAACGAGATGTGCCGCAAAGGGCACCGTCACATTGCTTCCAGCGACCGCTTCGGTGCCATTTTAAGTTACCCTCGCCATCGAAATTATCATAATAAGCGGGACCGCTATCACTACTTGCCGTATTTTCGGCCGCATTTCCTAGAAGGGATGATACATGTCCGCCCAAGGCTGTGAGACCGCCGATGCCTGCCAGGGCAATCAAACCAATAATAAGGGCATATTCCGCTATATTGGCTCCGCAGGAACGCTTCCACCAAAAAGCTATCCTCTTTCTCATTCCGTTCTCCTTCACTTTGCTAAAAGCAACCTATGTCCTGCGATTGGAAGTTGCTATGACAGTTACGAAAACTGCCGGCGCGGGTCGCCTGCTAAGCGCCATCGAATGACTTTGCAGATATTGCTGGGTGACGCATGGTCGCTGGGCTGCGTAGCTATTGTATGGTTATTCACCACCTATACGATGGCCGCTCTGGCCGCGAATATCCATACCAACCTGTGTGTGCTGACCACTGTGGGCCTAGACCTGGTATACTTCTTCGGACGGAAGGATAAACCGGCAAAGTGGGCATCACTGGCTTGACCACCACATCATCGAAGCGGGCCCGGGAATTATCGTTGATGACCCCTACGCGCCCCGCCGAAATGGGGTGCGGGTCGACATAGCGCATCATCTTTTTGCCGTTCAGGTAAGTGGTTATCGTGTTACCGGTGGCGACTACCCGGTAGTTTTGCCATTGTTTGGGATTACCCATACCCTTAGCCGTGGCTAAAGCAGGATGCCAGACGCCATGCTCCATTTTACCTAATTCCAGCACGCCGTTGCGCCTCGGCACTAATGCATAATAATTATTGGAATCGTGAAAGCGAAACACAACCCGGCTGCCGTTCCACGGTTCGCGACCGTAAATCTTATCGGAACGCAACCGAACTGAATAGTCGAAATCACGAAGATGCGCATCGCCGGTCACCGCATAATCCCAGCGCCCGCCACCGCAGAACGCACCGTGGCACCATTTCCACTTTCCCCTGTTATACCATTTTGTGTTATCTTTCTTTTTGTCGAAGTGATCGCTGTATAGCACTTCTGTGCCAGAACCGCTACCGGCTTCATTGCCTGTTTTGTCGCCTTTGCCATTGTTACTTTTAGTAGCATGTCCCCCGCTCCCGCTTTGGTTATCGTTGCTCACAACAGCGCTCTGGCCGGCTTTGCTCAGAGCTGCGCTAATATTGCCCCCTAAAGTAGTCAGGGCAGAAACAATAACCAACGCAACCAGGCCGATCAGCAACGCATATTCCGCCAAATCAGCACCCAAATCGTCACGCCATACTTGGCGCCAGCAGTTCAACAGCCATTGTTTCATGGGTTTTTGCTCCTTTACAACAAGAAACAGTCATTACGCTCTTTACACTTCTACTCTACGCGTGAACCATTAGGAGCACAATAGGACATTACTATCATTTGGTTGCAAAAAGAGAGGGCCAGCGTAGGTTTATGGTACGAAATAGCGGCTGCCCGGCGCAGGCCAGCAGAAGAGAACGCCGTCGATCAGAAGTTCAACTTCTTGAAGAAGTTGAACTTCTGAACTATGATATATGGTGTTGTCGCCGTGCGTTTGTCTGAGCTTGCTAGTCGCCAATAGTATGAACCGGGTCTAATAACAGGAATTTTCGTTTTGCCTGGGTAGTAATTCGAGATCAGCGTTTATCAGCGCATATCAGCGTTGATCAGCATTCTATTTTCAGAGGAGTTATCATGGGCCTGCAGCACACCACAGCGGATGAAAATAAGCCGGTAGCCGACAGCCAGTAGCTGTCAGCAAGTACGCCGCCACAGAGGAGCTTGTAGCCGAGCGATCGCCTGCGTAGTCGCGACTACGCCGACCCGCGTCGGCGCTCGGCGACACCGGCAAAAGCCTCG
>WFQU01000101.1 GCA_015486845.1 Anaerolineae bacterium
CAAGAACCTTTTTCAGGGGGTCTGGGGGGTAAAACGCCCCCAGTAGGGGTTTGGGGGCTGGTCCCTAAGAAAGAAAGCAAGAAAGATTGTCAGCCGTCATCAACTAACCCCATTCCTATCCCCGTAGCATTACCTCTCAAGCCTGCGATCTCCAATCTTGCCAAGAGATTTTCATCCGCTGTGGTGCGCCGCAGGCCCATGCCGACTACCAAGAAACACACCTGTTTCTTCCTAAACGAATAATTTTGTATTCAAAAATTACGGAATAGCTCCTCTTAAAATATTACCGCGGATTGCACTGATTGGTCACCGCTGCTAAGATGTACTTTGCGTAACGCACAACACGTATTCCGTGTCCTGTGCTGCGTGTTTGCCGGCTGCGTCAAGCCAACCATAAAAATCTGATCGACAGCAACTCCCGTTGTCCGGCAACTACGCTATCTTACCGCGTTTTTCCTATCAGAAACTCTCAAACACGCTCACAATGGTGTCAAGATGTGGGTTACCGCCGTAGCGCCGCTACCGCCGATGGACTGCGCCAGCCCGGCGTGTATGTCGGCGATCTGATTAGCGCCGGCTTTGCCCCGTAACTGCTGCACTACTTCGACAATCTGGTAAAGACCGGTGGCACCGGCTGGATTGCCTCGAGCTTTCAATCCACCCATGCTGCTGATGGGCACCGGACCGTCCAGGGCGATGAGCCCGTCAGCGGCCATGCGGGCGCCTTCGCCGCGTGGCGCTAAGCCGCACGCTTCAAGAGAAAGCGCCGCCATGATACTGCTGGAATCGTGCAACTCGAAAAGTTGAATGTCGGTTTGGTTCAACGTTGCCTGGCGGAAAGCTAATTGGCTGGAAATGAAAGCCGCTTCCAAGAAAAGTGGATCTTGCCGGTCGTGCAGCGCAATGCTATCCGTTGCAACGGCGGATGCGGCAATGCGCGTGGGCTCCGGTCCATTGCTGCGCAGATCGGCCAGCTTATCGACGGCGCAAAGCATTACCGCCGCAGCACCATCGCAAATGGGCGCCACATCGAACCTATTCAGTGGATCGCTGACCATACCAACCCGGGCGTACGTGCTCTCTTTGATCGCTTTGCGGTACATGGCATTGGAATTGTTGACCCCGTTGCGGTGCGCTGTCGCCGGGAAAACGAAGAATGTTTCCCGGGGCACGTCAAATTCGTGCATGTAACGGCGCATCATCAGCGCGAAAACAGTGTTTAGCGTCGCGCCCATGGCCGCTTCATACTCTTGATCCAAAAAGCAGGCGGTCGCGCTGATGGTTTCTACCGGCAGGGCCGCGCTCATTTGTTCCACGCCGACAGCCATAGCTGTATCGTATAAGCCACTGGCCACGGCCAAATAGGCCTGGTGTAGCGCCAAAGCACCGGAGGCATCCCCTGCTTCCACCCGAGCGGCTGCGATGCCGCGTTGGCCGGCGAAATCGGCCACTAACGCGGCTAACTGCTTCTGTCCGCTCAACTCGTCAGCCAGGGCATTGCCCACATATAATGTATCTATTTCCTCAATGCCGCTCTCTTGCCACGCCGCTTGCAACGCGTCGTGCGCTATGTGCCGGAGTGAACGGCTCCAATATTCACGCACAGGAATTTGTCCTATGCCCACAATAGCAACTTCACGCATGGCGTCCTCCTAAGCCAACAACAATTTGCCGCGATAGCGGCTGTAGAGTGCGTAATCGATCTCTTTACGCCGGCGGATGTAGGCTTGCGTGCTGGGGGCTAAGCCCTGTCGTTCTGGCAAGCGCTCTGTGACTTGCAGCGAAAAGGCGTCGGAGCCGGCACCAGAACCAAACGAGGCAACGAAAATGCGATCGCCGGGCTGGGCCACGTCCAGAACTGCCGAAAGGCCCACTAAACTAGCACCGGAGTAGGTGTTGCCGATGACGCCGGAAAGCAGGCCCACTTCGTATTGTTCTTTCTGGAAGCCTAACATGGCTGCCACCCGCTGCGGGAATTTCACGTTGGGCTGGTGGAAGACGGCGAACTGGTAATCGGCGGTTGTCCTGCCCATTTCCTCTAACAATTTTTCTGCCGCGCCCAGGATATGACCGAAATAAGCGGGTTCGCCGGTGAATCGCTGGCCGTGGCTGGGATAGGAGGCGCCCTGCCGGCGCCAGAAGTCCGGCGTGTCGGTGACGTAGGAAAGGGAGGCCTCGACCACTGCGACACTTTCTTCTGCCGGGCCAATGACGAAGGCTGCCCCGCCGGCGGCAGCAGTGTATTCCAGCGCATCTCCCGGCCGGCCCTGCGCAGTATCCGCACCGATGGCCAGCACATAATCAGCCATGCCGGACCCGACGAAGCCGAGACCGGCCTGCATCGCTTCGGTGCCCGCTTTGCAGGCGAATTCCCAGTCGCCGCCCTGGATGTAAGGGGACGCGCCGACCGCTTCCGCCACGATGGTGGAGCTTGGTTTGACCGCGTAGGGGTGCGATTCGCTGCCCACCCACACGGCGCGCAGATCTGTCGGATCAATCTTGGCCCGGCGCATGGCGTTACGCGCTGCTTCGATGGAAATAGTGATACTATCCTCATCCAAGCCGGGCACAGATTTCTCCTGCACAGGTACTCCACCGACACCGCCTTCCCATACCCGCACGATTTCACGGGCTGGCAGCCTGTAACGGGGAATATAAGCGCCGTAGCCCACGATCCCCACGGCACGATTACTCTGTAACATGCTTAAGCCTCCTTGATTTCTGGTGATGTGTCTGACGTGTTTGCACCAGCATTTGTTTGCTGCATCGTTTGCCAGATAGCACGGGCACTTTCGACACGAATTAGGCCGTCAGCTATCATGCGGGCAACGACAGCGCCTACTGCCTCTTCCGGCACGCCGGCCGCCGTGGCCATTTGCCGAGCGTGCAGACGCATGTGCCCTTTTTGAATGCCTTCCCCGGCCAAAGCTCGGATGGCCGCCAGGTTCTGTGCCATTCCAACGGCAATCATGATTTCTGCCAGGTCGGTGGCATGTGCGACATCGAGAATTCTCATGGCGATCCGGGCGGTGGGGTGTACTTTCGTTGCCCCGCCGATGATGCCCACGGCTAACGGCATTTCCAAATAGCCTTCCAAATCGCCGTTGGTCGTCGTTTGCCATTGGGTCAATGCCCGATAGCGACCGTCCCGAGCGGCATAAGCGTGTGCCCCGGCTTCCAGCGCTCGCCAATCGTTGCCGGTGGCTATCGCTACCGCGTCAATGCCGTTCATAATCCCTTTGTTGTGGGTTGCTGCTCGGTATGGATCAGCCAAAGCGAAGGCGTTGGCTTCGACGATGCGCCGCGCTAACAGTGATCCCTCTATACCGGGCCGGGCCAGACTGGCTGATGGCACCCGGCAGCGGGCCCAAGCCAGCCGTTCGTCGGTCAGGTTAGTCAGGATGCGCAAATTAGCCCGGCCGCCGGAGAGCGCTTCCAACTGGGGCGCTAACAATTCCGCAGCGCTGTTGACCGCGTTGGCGCCCATGGCGTCTCGCACATCGTAATGGATGTGCACGATGAGCATGGGGCCGGTTTCCGTCTGGGGTAAAATGCGAGCGGTGATAGCACGCGCCCCGCCGCCGAGCCGCTGGATTGTCGGGTGCAGCGCATTGACCGTGGCCAAGAGTGTTTGCTCGGCCTGTTTGATTCGTTGGACGGCTACGTCTAGGTCCGGAACGTCCAAGAGTTGAACTTGAGCCACCATCACCGGCGGTGTGCTGCCGGTGGTGAAACCGCCTCCTTCCCGAATTAACCGGGCGGCAAAGCTCACCGCCGCGATTACCGACGGTTCTTCGATGGTCATGGGGATTAGATAGTCACGACCGTTGATCGTGAAGTTCGTGGCGATGCTCAACGGCAGCGCATATACGCCGATGACATTCTCTGTCATGTTATCGGCGGCAGATACGGAAAGTGATTGCTGTAATACAGCTTGCTCTTCCTCAGTCAAGCCGGCCCACTGCGCTACGAATTGGGCTCGCTCTGCCGGGGAGCGCTTGTAAAAGCCAGGAATTCTCGATGTTTGTGCCATTTTCCTCCAGACAGAAAGACACGCCTGCTCGTTCATGCGAACAGGCGCTAAAATCAGTGTACAGCATAGCAAATTTGGGCTGTCAAAAACTACCGAAATCACGGTTATATCCGGTTCAAAGGGGAAAAACGGGAAACAGATCAACGCAGGCTGCGCACGCAGATAAAAAATCAGGCCCCCTTTAAGAAGTTCAACTTCTTGAAGAAGTTGAACTTCTAATCGACGGCGTTCTCCGCCCGAGCGCACGGGGATCAAACCCCCGTGCTACGTGGCCAGAAGCCCCCTGAAAGGGAGCTGCTGTAGGGCAGCCTCTTAGCAGCGGACGCTACCTTGACGTACCTCGCCGCCGTACCGGAGTAGAGGCTTTAGCCGGGGGTAACGCTACAAAACCGCCTAAAGGCTCGAGTCCAGCCGTAGGTTTTCATTC
>WFQU01000102.1 GCA_015486845.1 Anaerolineae bacterium
ACCAAACTTCCTACCAACCAATGTCTCACGTTTTTCATCTTACGACCTCCTTTGAAAATAATTCAGGACACAGATTAACGCTGGCTGCGCACACAGATAAAAAATAATGGCAAAAAAACAGCCCTGCCTTGTCGTTGCGAAGTGCGGACTCCTCCGAAAATAGAACGCTGATCAACGCTGATGCACGCTGATCGCTGTTTTTGACTGGAGTAGAGGCTTTAGCCGGTGTATTTCGCCGCCAAGTCGCCTCAAGGTTGCATTCCAGTCGGTAACAGTCGCGGTTGAAACTGCACCTATGGGGCGATACCTGACTTGTCAGGTATCGCCGAACGCCGACCTACGTCGGCGTGGTCGCGACTACGCATGTGGTCGCCCGGCGGTGAGCGCAGCGAACCGCCTCTGCGGCGTGACTTCAGTCGCACAGCGCCTAACGCGCCTCCAACATACCATCCTGCACTTGCCCACGGCTACCGGCTGTCCCGCGTCTTAGTTTCTGCTTCTTCGTGTATGTCGCAAGGTATCGTCGCTTGACGCCGTGCGGCGCTGCCGCACAACTAACATTATGCCATATTGTATGACGAATTGTCAACATGGAAAGGTGCGTATTACATCTGTACCATATGAAAACAGACAATAGCTTGAATGCACATGCGCATATCCCAGGATTGCACACGAAAATATGGCCTGCCGGGCAATTTACCGCGTAACTGTAGAGCCGGATTAATCTGGTTAAGCGCCTAAAATACCATACACCAGGCTTGATACAAGTAAAGCAACTTGCAGGGATACACCCGGCAGGATGATTTTCGTATATCGGGTTTGTTTATCTGAGCCCCGCACATGGACAAACAGCCAGCCTGAAAATAAGATGCACATCACCGAACAAACAAAGGCAAGTTTCCAAACGGATGCTGTCACAGATGCTTTTGGACAAACAGTCTGCAAGCCCATACCAAGAAACTGGAATAAAAGTGGAATAAACCATAGAAAGTGGAGCTTTCTTTGACCGGAATAAAAAGCACGGAAGGCCCCGGCAGCAATGACTATTAGCCCAATACTATATATGATTAGGGTTAACTTTTGAATTGAAGGCAATGTAAGAACATTGGTACACATAGGTATATCTCTCCTTTTGTCTCCCCGGCAGAGCCGTAACTTGCCGGGGAAAGGTAAGGACTTATTCTATTAATGCCACCACCAGCTAATGTAATAAGCATACGTCAGCTGCCAATAAACGCCTCGGTAACCACCCCACGAATCCACTTCATGAATGCAAGCACCTCCGGTCCAAATTATAGCGCTTGCTAATGCTGTCAACGCCGAGTATGGGATATCGACAATGCCGGCTGCACTTGCGGCCGCAGCCACAGCAGTTGTGCCTGCGCCAACATTTGCCAAATTGGCGATCTGGTCTCTCACACACTCGTTGAGATAGACTCGCGGTCCCAAATACCAAACCCAACCCACGCCGGTCCAGCCGGCACGGCTCGACCTGGGATTGCTAAACCGGTCCTCAGATGGGTCGGCTCCTCATGGCGACGTTGTCTTTCCCGCCGGAGAGGTCTTCGTTGTTGCGTTGTGCCTGTTGTTCAGTACCAATCCGACGATTGCGTAACGAGACGCTCGGATAGGTACACAATGGCCTATCGTTCAGGCAACAACGCAACCGGTCAGCTTTCTCTCCAGCCGGCAAAATGTGCGACCACCAAGATGAGGGTGAAAGCTATGGCGAAACCTAAATCAGTAGACAGGTAGCTGCTCCAATTAAGGCTACCTTTCGTCAAATAGTCACGAAGTGCAACGCCCGCTGTCCCCAAGACAGCTCCAATCACACCGCCGCCAACACCCTTTCGGAGGCTCGCAGCATTCTTTGCTGACTGGGGAAATACTATCAGGATGCAAATCGTAATTCCACCTATAACAACGAGCAGATCATCAATGTTTCTTGGTTTGACGGTTGATCGGTACAATAAGTCGCCGAAAAGCAGTACTAACGTGGTCAACATCATGATCAAGATGGAGTTTTCGTTTTTCATAGGCCCCTCGTTTTCAGTTTGGTAACCTGGGGGGGGGGGGATAAGAATATCCCAGGTTCATAGACGGTTGAAGGAATGACTGACCTTTCAGATCGGTATTATCCACAACCAAACGCACAAACAAGCACCATCACTATCTCACACACAGAACCAACGCCACCAGTGAGGAGGGTAACTATCTGGCAAATGAGTATCCCGTCTAAACCGCAAATTATGCCACAAGTAACGTTGGCGGGGCGTACTTCTGCAGGTTGTACGTCGTATTGTCGCAGTCCCTTTGAGATATTGGCAACAGGAACTAAGCCATCTCTCGTTGTTTCTTGTACAACCTTTAGTTTCGCCAAAGATGGCGATAGCACTTTAACAAAACCACAAAAGCGGAGAAATCTTCTTCATTCCCGCAGTTTTGCGGGCATGGCAACGCCTGGAGACGGAGAATCGTCTCCCGAAGAAGTTATTGAGAAACGTTGATACTGCGCTGACTTCAGACGATGGCCCATTCGGTAGCGACCAGGATGTTATCCACAGCCGCATCCACTTGGCCAGTTCGCAGAGCCTCGGCGATAACTGTGCGCAACAAAGTCCGGAAATGCCCCAGGCGATGCTGGCGGATAGAATCTGCCAGCGAGGCAGATGTTTGGCCTTGCAAGTAAGCCTGGGCGTGTTGATACTGCAAATAGTTAAGGGCCAAGGTCACTACAGCGAACCATTTCTCAGTGGCCTCGAAGCTTTGCAGACGAAAATCGCCCAGTCCCAGGGCTTGTTTCAGGTAGAAGTTATCGACTTCCACAGGCCAGCGCTTCTGATAGATCTTCAGGATTTCTACTGCAGAGAGACGCAAGTCTGTGCAGATGAAATACCTGGGGCGTTTATCCCTCTTGTGCCGTTTTGAAATCAATGCGCGGACTTCGCCGACACCATCTGCCATGGCACCGTTCACGGTGCGCACTAAGTAGGTGCGTGTCTTGTGGGCAGCATCCGCAGCCTCCAGCGTGACCCGCTGGTAAGGCTTGTGCCTCAGCGCCTGGTTGTGTTGGTCGATACGCTTCTGATCGATGCGTCGGTTGCGCTTGATGGCACTGATGACGTGCCAATGTTGTCGCCGACTGAACTTGATCAACTTGGCAGAAGCGTACCAGGAATCGAACAAAACGTAAACATGGTACCCTTTAGGCAGCATCTCGGCTAACTCAACCAGCATCTCCCGTGCCAGATGATACTTGCTGTGATAGTGCAACCGGTTCTCTGGAGAGCGCTTGCGATTGAGTCGCCGCACTGTTTTCTCTCGCAAGTACAGGCGTGTATCGAACAGAAAACCCAAAGGGCCAATCTGAAGGTGCACTTCAACATACACATACCCATTGGTATAAGCCTGTTTCTTGCGCGAGCTCTCGTTGTGATTATGGTGGTAGGCTACTGCTTCTAAATGTCGAGTCGCCTTGCCTTTCTTGCCCAGGCTGTCATCTATGCTCACGTAGATGGCAGAAGCTAATCCTATCTGCTGAGCGAACGCTAACAGCTTATGTAGCATGAATCGCTGGCGCGGCTTACTGATCGCTTCCACCTGCCAGGGACTTTCACGAAAGAAATCCGCAGCAGCTTTGGGGCCAGGTACCCTTGCCAACAATCGGTAGAGTGCACTCAATGTCTTCCGATTGCTGTGCATCAGCAAAGCATCCATGATATGAAGCAGGTGCCGCTTTTGTGGTTTGTAAAGTGCAAGATCAAGTGCTTGGATGAATGCAACAAGTTCGGCAGAATGTTGTATAATTACTCTGAGCATTGGTACCTCCTGGTGGTTTTGTTTTTTTAACTGACTTAATTTTACCAGAAGGACCAGTGCTCCTGCTATTTCAATATCATTTTGGCGAAACTACAGTGTATAATGAAGGGTGGAGAAAGGATATTTAAGCATGTTTCACAAACAAGCAAGAGAACAGCAATCAGACCATACCGAGACCATGGTTCCTGACCCTGAGGTGATGCCCAAAGCCAAGCGCAGGAGATTCACGGCCAAGTACAAGTTAGGCATCATAGCCGAAGCGGATCGTTGCACAGAATCTGGCCAAATAGGCGCCTTGTTACGGCGAGAGGGGCTGTATTCATCCCACTTGTCGCAATGGCGGCAACAACGTCAGAAAGGAGCACTGCAAGCGCTAACGGCCCAGAAACGAGGGCGCAAAGCCCAAGATGCAATGATGGCCGAGTTAACAAAGCTACGGCGAGAGAATCAAAGTCTGCGTACGCGCCTGGAGCAAGCCGAGGCCATCATCGATGTGCAAAAAAACTCTCGAATCTGCTTGGACTGACCACGGAGACGATGAAGAACGGCGGGAGCAGGTTATGAAAACGGTCGAGCGGCTCGCTGAACGTACAACTATCTCTATGGCCTGTGCATCATTAGGCGTCCCACGGAGTAGCTCCTATCGCGCTCGGCAGCCTAAACGCAAATCTCAGCCACGCCCGACACCGAAACGAGCATTGAGCCAGGCGGAGAGAGAAAAAGTGCGGCAAACGCTCAATAGTGAACGCTTTCAAGATCATGCCGTGCGTCAGGTTTATGCTGCCTTGCTGGACGAAGGCCAGTATCTCTGCTCATGGAGAACCATGTATCGCATCCTGGATGATTATCAAGAAGTTAAAGAGCGACGAGATCAGCTCCGTCACTCCCATTACCGCAAGCCGGAACTGTGGGCCACAGGGCCGAATCAGCTGTGGAGCTGGGATATCACCAAGCTTAAGGGTCCGGCCAAGTGGACCTATTACTATCTTTACACCATTCTGGATGTTTTTAGCCGCTATGTCCCCGGTTGGCTGATTGTCAACCGAGAGTCTGCCACCCTGGCGAAGCAACTCATCACAGGGTCTTGTACCAAACAGGGTATTCAGCCCAATCAACTGACCCTGCATGCCGACCGGGGCAGTGCCATGATCTCCAAAACGGTGGCACAGCTATTGGCTGATCTGGGCGTGACCAAAACGCACTCGCGCCCCCATGTCTCCAATGATAACCCGTGTTCCGAGTCGCAATTCAAGACGATGAAATATCGTCCCGCTTTCCCCGAGCGATTCGGTTCCATACAGGATGCACGAGCTTGGACCCGGCTTTTCTTCCATTGGTACAATCACGAACATCATCACAGTGGCCTTGGCTTGTTGACGCTGGAGAGTGTCCATTATGGTCAAACTCAAGTTATACTTGAGCAACGTCTAAAGATTCTCCAAGCTGCTTATGCTGTCCACCCGGAACGCTTTGTTCATGGCAAACCAAAACCGCTGCCGGTGCCAACGGAGGTGTGGATCAACAAACCGTCGTCGTAGCCGTAGTAGTAGGGGTGGTGGGCAGTGTGGTCAGGCCTTCTTTTGGGCTGTCCACACAGTCCACAACCCAGGGAGACCGAGTAAATGCTCACTAAATTCTGCTCAAAGCTGTCTCAAAGTTATTGACACATTCCGTCCACCACCTGTATCTGGTCCTCCTCACTCATGGCCGTGCCGGACGGCAAACAGAGCCCCTTCTCGAACAGCTCCTCGGCCACGGCCCCGCCTACGGCCTCGCAGTCGCGATAGACCGGCTGCAAATGCATCGGCTTCCACAGCGGCCGGGACTCAATGTTCTCCGCCTCCAGGGCCAGGCGCACGCCCTCGCGGGTGGCGCCGAATTCGTCCGGGTCGATGGTGATCACCGTCAGCCAGCGATTGTGCCGGCCCCAGGGCGCTTCGGGCATGAAGTCAATGCCGGGGAGGTCGACCAACGCCCGCCGGTAGCTCTCGAAGATCTCCCGCTTGCGCTGCACCCGATCATCCAGCACCTGCAATTGCCCGCGGCCGATGGCGGTTAAGACATTGCTCAGGCGATAGTTGTAGCCGATTTCGGTGTGCTGGTAGTGCGGCGCGGGTCTCGGGCCTGGGTGGCCAGTTTGCGGGCGTGGGCGATGAGCTCGGCGTCGTCGGAGACCAACATGCCGCCGCCGGAAGTGGCATGATCTTGTTGCCGTTGAAGGAGAAAATCCCCGCTCAAACATGTGGAGTGGAGAAAGATAGAGGCGAGGGGGAAGTTTCCTTATATCCTCTCCCACTCTGATCTGGCAATGTCCGCTTGCTTGAGGATTCGACTCAAAAGCACTCGACTGATCTCACTACCGTGTGGGTTTGGAATATAGAGTTTAAGTTCCCCTTTAATCATGTATTGATGCTTACCACCAGAATAAGGCCCCTCAAAACCCAGTGAACGTAATGTTCGAATCATATCTTTGCGTTTGATGGGACCAAATGGCGGCATCAGGCGGCCTCCTTGTGTATCTCCAAATCAATGCCGTCCACCGTAGGCAACTTATGCCCCAACCGCAATCCTAACAGAATCCAGCCTTCCAACACTTCCTGCAACTGCTCGCGGCAAGCCTCCAGAGAATCAGCATCGGCAAACACGCCCTGAAAACCCGGAATTTCGCCGTAATACGTGCCATTCTCCAGGATTTCATAGCGCGCCTTGCGCATGGCTTTTTGCAAATAATCGGTCAACATGGCATTACTCCTGATTTGGGAGGAATCATTACGCTGGCATTATACCACACCAGCCAGACTTTGCATCCTAATCACCTCTATCACTCGCTGTTGGCCCCCCGCGCTCATGGCCGTGCCGGAGGGCAAACAGAGCCCCTTCTCGAACAGCTCCTCGGCCACGGCCCCGCCTACCACCTCGCAGTCGCGATAGACCGGCTGCAAATGCATCGGCTTCCACAGCGGCCGGGACTCGATGTTCTCGGCTTCCAACGCCAGGCGCACGTCCTCGCGGGTGGCCCCGAATTCGTCCGGGTCGATGGTAGTCACCGTGAGCCAGCGGTTATGCAGGCCCCAGGGCGCTTCGGGCATGAAGACGATGCCCGGCAGATCGCCCAACGCCCGACGATAGCGCTCGAATATCTCCCGCTTGCGCCGCACTCGTTCATCCAGCACGCGCAACTGCCCGCGGCCGATGCCTGCCAGGACGTTGCTCAGGCAATAGTTGTAGCCGATCTCCGAATGCTCGTAGTGGGGAGCCGGGTCGCGGGCCTGGGTGGCCAGTTTGCGGGCGTGAGCGATGAGTTCGGCGTCGTCCGAGACCAACATGCCGCCGCCGGAGCAAACTACAAGTTTTTGGACACAGATTAACACAGAAAAACACAGATTTTCTTTTTGTCTTTTATCTGTGTGCGTAGCCTGCGTTCTTCTGTGTCCTATTTTATTTTTTGAGTTTTATCTGTGTGCGTAGCCTGCGTGCATCTGCGTCCCATTGATTCTTTTGGGTTTTATCTGCGTGCGAAGCCTGCGTGCATCTGCGTCCTATTTATTTTTTGGTTTTATCTGCGTACGAAGTCTGCGTTCATCTGCGTCCTAATCACCTCCACCACCCGTATCTGGTCCTCCTCACTCATGGCCGTGCCGGACGGCAAACAGAGTCCCTTCTCGAACAGTTCCTCGGCCACGGCGCCGCCTACGACCTCGCAGTCGCGGTAGACCGGCTGCAGGTGCATGGGCTTCCACAGCGGTCGGGACTCGATGTTCTCCGCCTCCAGGGCCAGGCGCACGTCCTCGCGGGTGGCCCCGAATTCATCGGGGTCAATGGTGATCACCGTCAGCCAGCGATTGTGCCGGCCCCACGGCGCTTCGGGCATGAAGCCAATGCCGGGGAGGTCGCCCAACGCCCGGCGGTAGGTCTCGAAGATCTCCCGCTTGCGGCGGACGCGATGTCAGTCCGCGTGATGCGGACTGGATCATGTCTTATACTCCCTCTGACCTTCAGCCACCTGGGCGCGTGCGCTTTGCGTACCGGATTCTTGGCTGCTGCGTACGCTCAGGAAGCGGGCAAAATCCAGGACCTCAGTGCCAGCAGGTTCCGGAAGCCGGGAAACCAGTCTAGCGACTCGCTCTGCCAGGGGAACCCACTGCCGGCTCTGAGAACGCCAGATTACCACAAACTGCTCTGGAGCTAAGGCCATAAAGGTCAGCACCTGGCCCTGTTCATCACTGAATTCGACCTCAAATGCCTTGCCATTCTCATGCACGTCGAGAACCGTGCCTCGCATACCGGCATAAAGCCCTTGTTGAGGCAAGTCTACAATCAGCTCCACAACGTCAAACAGGTTTACAGCCTGCATTTCACTATCCCTCAATCCACAGCGTTACCAATCGCACTGCATCCTCACCGGTACGAACAATCCAACCAGTACGCACGGTGGCTTGCCGACCGGTTACACCTTTGATCCGCAAATCAGCCACATAACGATGTCCATATTCGTCGGCACCGTGCAGACGAACCTCTGCGCTGGGCGCCAGCCTCTCGATCTGAGTCAGCAGATC
Organism: Anaerolineae bacterium; assembly: GCA_015486845.1. Taxonomy (GTDB): domain Bacteria; phylum Chloroflexota; class Anaerolineae; order JAADDB01; family JAADDB01; genus WFQU01. Next base: position 8,376 of record WFQU01000102.1, read on the forward strand.
CTGCCAGTTGTCCAAAGTATACCCCAGCACGTGCTCAAACACAAGCGCCTTGTGACGCCCGCGAGGCGCATCGGGATTGAGCGCATACTCCACCAACTTGCGTGGATCGATGACGATATGATCTGCCAGTTCACCGAGTTCCATTATCTCAATTCCTTAATGTCCTAATCACTTCCACCACCCGCATCTGATCCTCTTCGCTCGTGGCCGTGCCAGAGGGGAGGAGGGGGTGACAAGGAGACAGGGGGATGGGG
>WFQU01000103.1 GCA_015486845.1 Anaerolineae bacterium
CCTCCACTCCGGTGCCGTGGCGAGGTACGTCAAGGTTGCGTCCGCTGCCAAGAGGCTGCTCAACACCAGCCCCCTTTCAGGGGGCTTCTTGGCGACGTAGCACGGGGATTTGACCCCCGTGCGCTCGGGCGGAGAATGCTGTTGATTAGAAGTTCAACTTCTGCGAGAAGTTGAACTTCTTAAAGGGCAAGCTGCGTTGCGCTTAGCTTTTTCCCCTCCCCATGTCGGGGAGGGGAAGGCTTACCGCCCAAAAGGGCGGTAAGCCAGGGGAGAGGTCTTATTTTCAAAGGAGGTACGATGGATTACAAAAAAATACAAGCATTGTTGCAAGCCAAACAGATCGACGGGTGGCTGCTTTACGACTTCGAAGGGATGAACCCGGTGGCCCGGCGGTTAGCGCCATTGCCAGAAGGCAATCTGCTCACCAGACGCTGGATATACTGGATTCCGACCACCGGCCGACCAACCTGGTTGGTGCACCGCATCGAAAAGGGAGGTTTTCGGGCTGTCAGCGAGCCCGTGCGCAGCTACATCAGCTGGCGTTCCTGGCAAGAAGGTATTCGATCATTGCTGGGCAATGCCAAACGCGTCGCCGTGGAATATTCCCCGGGCAACGCCATTCCTTACGTGAGCCGGGTCGACGCTGGCACAGTCGAGATGCTGCGTTCGTTAGGATTGGAGGTTGTATCCTCGGCGGACCTGGTGCAGGCGGTGGAAGCTGTACTCTCACCCGAGCAATTATCCAGTCAGCGCCGGGCAGCGACAGCGTTGTTGGAAATCAAAACGGCCGCCTTTGCTTTAGTGCATCAACGACTACAAGCGCAGCAACAGATTAGCGAGGTTGACGTACAACGGTTCATTGTGGATCAATTCGAGAAACGCGGCCTGACGACTGGCCATCCGCCCATTGTCGGCGTCAACGGGCACGCTGCCGATCCACATTTTGCGCCTAATCCAAAGGACGACACGCCGATTCGCCCCGGCGATTTCCTGCTCATCGACTTGTGGGCTAAAGAAAAGACGCCGGGCGCTGTTTACGGAGATATCACCTGGGTGGGCTACGGCGGCACAGAAGTGCCGGCGCGCATACAGCATGTTTTCAACATCGTGCGCCGGGCACGCGATGCGGCGGTGCAACGTGCGCAAGATGGCCTACACGCCGGACAACCTGTCTACGGCTATCAAGTGGACGATGCCGCCCGCACCGTGATTAGCAGAGCCGGTTTCGGCGATTATTTCATTCATCGCACCGGACACAATATCAGCGTAGAAACCCACGGCAACGGCGTCAATATGGATAATCTGGAGACGCAAGATCGCCGGCAATTAGTACCGGGGATTTGCTTCTCCGTGGAGCCGGGCATTTATTTGCCAGAAGAAGGTTTCGGCGTTCGCCTGGAAATCGACGTTTATGTGCACGAACATGCTGTGGAAGTTACGACTTTGCCTTTGCAAGAAGCGCTCATTCGTTTCTAAACAGCCAATACGCGCATCAGCGTGAAGCCAATAACAAGCCCGGCCACGATGGTCTCAATCGCAGCCGGGCTCATTCTATTTATCGCTGTGCCGCTATGTTGAACATGAGTGTTCTGGCCAGTGCCGGCAACGTCGGCACGAGGTACAATTTGTCATGTTGAAAATCGGATGCCAACCCGAAAGGCAATGTAGCTGCCCGGCCAGGCAGCAAACGCACTGTTTTACCATCTTTCGGGTCAATGACATAAACACCCGGTGCATCGGCCACGTACAAATAGCCACTGGTTGGATCGACCGCCAGCGCATAAGCCAAAGCAAAGGGACGGTCTAACCGGCATTGGATTTTCCCTACCATGACGCCTCGCTCCGTATCGATCATCGCGATATTGTGCAAGCGCGGCGACAAAGTATAAAGCACATACAAACGGTGTCTTTTCGTGTCCACAGCCATCCCCTGAGGAATGCCTAAGCCGGGCAGACGGGTCTTGAATCGCTGGCCGCCGGGCTTTACGGACATGGTCAAAACACTACGTTCCCCCGGCAAAGAAACGAAAAGCTGATCACTTTGCGGTGGTGCCAGCACTACGTAAGGCGCGCTTCCTACCCGGTAACGATTAACTTCCCGTCCGCTGGCGGCGTCAAAAGCCACCACATCGCCACTGCCGGTAGCTGCCACGTACAATGTGTTGTTCCGCCAGGCCAGGCCGCTTGGCTGCCGGGCGCCGGAGAGGCGCCGAACTTTTAACCCGGTTTTATTGTAAACTGCCACCTGGTTGCCTTCCCAACTGGAAAGATAGAGCTTGCCGCCGGCAAACAGCATATCTTGCGGCGAAATACCGGGCAATGTCGATGATTGAATTGTTATGGCCTCTTTGTCACTGAATTTTGTGGCGCGTAACACGCCACGATCCGCAGTGTAAACAGTGCCGCTTTGCGGATCAATGGCTAACGCGGATAACCGGTCTGCCGGCGCGTTCTGCGTATGCAATGGCCACGCCGCCGCGCTGATCAGCGGCACATATAGTCGTGCAGTCGGCGTGATGGGTGTCCTCTGCGCGGGCAAAGGTGCCGTCGTCGTGGCTGCCAACGCCGTGGCCGGCACAGGGCCATCCTGGATTATCGTAACTACGCCATGGGCACCATTGGTATAAAGAAGCTGGTGCGTTTCGTCGAGCAACAACTGATTGGCCGGGGCCCCGGCCAACGGCAGGGCCGGGAAGCGGTGACCGCCTAACGTCAACGGTAAAATCGTGTCCCGGTCGGCGCAAGCGATGAAGAGATGCGTCGTCATCTGGTTATAAGCTACTGCCTGGGGCACACAGCCAACGGCAATATCGTAACGCACACCGTTGAGCATATTCAACACTGTAATGGAGCGGTCCGTCTCATTAGCCGTAAGAAGTAAGTTTTCCCTGCCCGGCGGAAGCACCGCAATGGGGCCACGGCCCACTAACCATTTTGACTTCAACAAACCATCGGTGCGGTTTAGCAGCATGACCTGATTTTTGCCGTGGACAGCCACGTAAATTGTGTCGGCATCCAGCGCCACCCCGGCTGGCTGCCACGGAATTGACCATGATTCGCTCACGGTCAGCGCCGCGGTCAAACGCAAAAGTTGGTTCTGCCCCGGCAAAGTCAGATAAGCTTCATGCCCACTCGACTCCGCTACGCTGGCGAATACCTTGCTCGCCAGACGCTTCGTAATCCAGCGGGATGGTGTGGCCAAAGCGGTAGTATTCCAGACCTGGTTACCTTGCGTTACCCAGATCTGGCCGCTGGCAGCGCTATAATCCAGGCCGACCACCTGTGTCAACGTAACCGGTAGCGTTACCGCCCAGCGCGATTGGCCGGACAAAGCGTCGTATGTCACGATCCGATTGCCCTGGCTGACGCAAAGGGTTCCTCCATCCAGCGCTAAGCGCTGCCCAGGCGTGGTTAATTGCCAGTAAGCCAACACTTGTGGCGCACGCACCTGCGTAGGCGTAACAGGCTGGGGTGGTTGTGGCACCGGCGGTATCGTTGGTAGTGGCGTGTTAGTCGCTGTCACCATTGCGGTGGATGTGGCTGTATTGGTTGGAGCTCCGGTCGGCGTAGCCGTGTTGGCCGGCGTTGCCGTCCTTGTTGCGGTGGGCGTGGGTGTCTTGGTTGGTGAAGGCGTCTTGGTCGGCGTCGGCGAAGGCGTTCGGGTTGGCGTGGCGGTGCATGTGGCGGTAGGCGTGGGTGTAGGTGCGACGACATAAACACCGGCCACATTGTTCAGCGAAGGCAGCGTGCCGCCGTTATAGGTTCCCCCCGCGTTCAGGTAAAAATTGGAGGAATAATTGTGTACCGGCGTGCGCGCCTGGAAGCGCAATATCAGGGTGCCACTTCCTTCGCCCCACTTGCCCAATGGCTTGACATAATCGTATTCCGGGTGATGGCTGCCGTTGGGTGCCATCCAGTCCCAGGGCGTCCAATAGCCGTCCGGATCACTGAGTTCGTATGGTGCAACGACTTTTACTTCCGGCCAAATGCGCCAATAATCCCCTTCGAAAGCGCTTTTCATGTAATCGGCACGGTTCCACTCAAAAATGGACGGATAGCCTTGCCAGGTAAAATCGGCCTGGCCGATGGCATAGCCGGTTTCGCTGATGATGACTTTGACGCCGGTGCGGCCCCAGGCAGCTAATTGGGCCAATTCCAGCTGGTAACTGTCAATGGTGAGACGGTTGACATTGCCGGCGCTACCGTTGTGGATATTGTACTCCGGTGGATGATTGCCGGGGTAGGGATGCGTTGCCCAATAATCAAATTTCCATAAAATATCCGGCTTGGCCCGCAACATGGCGTTGATGAAAGCGAGATTATCGTAATCGCCGCCGGGGCTCAGCGGTGCGTTGAGCACTTTGATGCGGGAATCCCCAATAGCGTGAATGGCGTCCGCCACCGCGCTGAAGAATTCGGCGTACTCGGTGGGGTTGGCTTGATTGCTCCATTCCATGTTCAAATTGGGCTCATTGCCCACTTGGATGTATAGCGTGCGACCGTCCACCCGGGGCAAGCCTGCCACAAAAGCGCGGTAGCGCTGGGCAATCTCGCTGTACGGCGGCCAGCCATTCCGTTCCGGTTTGTACCAATAGCCGCCACCTCGTTTGCCGCCGAAGCGGACAATCACGTCGTTGTGGTGGTTATAGGCATCCCAGATAAAATTGGCCCACTCAGAAGGCAGTGCCGTGGTCTGCAATGTCACCGGCGAGAAAAGCTGTTTAATGGTACCGTTGTCGCCAATGAGATCGTGCGCCCAGGCCACATGGTTACGGGGTAAAGAAGCATCTTGCCAGTGTTCCTGGGCAAACGTGTTGATGCCGAAAAAATTGCCGGCTTTGCCACCGGGAAGACGGCTTAGATTCCAAGTGTAGCGGCTGCCACGCTGAGATGGGCTTGGTGCGCCGTAATATACGCCATTGCCGTACACGCGGCTGGAACCGGCCACGTAACTGAAACCGGCCGGCAATTGCACGTTCAGGTGCAAGCTGTGGGCATCGTAACTGTGGCTGTTCGTCAGCTTGACGGTGTAGTTGACGACATTTCCGCCCACGACGACATCAGGATAAACCGAGGCGGTGGCGTGAATCGTGGCCGTGTCTGCTTGCCCGACAGGGGTCAAAATGAGGGCCAAAGCCGAGAAAACGAACAATATAGTTGTGAGCCATTTTTTGTGCATGATCTCAATTCCGCTGTCTCTGTAAAACATTACGGCTGGGTGATCAATAGTTTCTGCGCTCGGGCTTAATACTGTTTCACTGAGGTTTAGGGCGCTTATCGAACCTCAGATTCCACCGATGCGTCCAGATTCTAATATCACGCCTTCTCTGTAAACTATGAAACAGTCGGCTATCAAAACGTCTGGTTATGATCAAACCCCTTACGCGCTGGTCCGGTTTCGCCAGGTGTTTCCTAACCCACTCCATGTAACGATCCACCTGTGCAATAACGCGATCAGGTGCTCGGTCCCTTTTGAGTTCTACAACGACCAGACTGCTCTTTTGGTCAATGCAGAGTAAATCGATTTCACCCGCTTTCGTACGATATCGGACACCTACTGGGGTATCTCGTTTTCCACTTCTGCTCTCCAACTCGCTGTGGTCGTCAAAAATACTCCATCCCGGAAACAACTCTTTGAAATGTTCAAGGATATACTTCTCTATGTGTCGTTCAAGAATCTCTTCAGCGGAAGACAACGAGTCAGCGTTCTTGAGCTGTTTTTCCTTTCGCTCAATGAAATAGTCCGAAACGAGAAAACCACCTATGATTATTAAAACACCTACTATGGCACCGAAAAACGCGCTGGCAAACGGAGATATCATCATCAACTGACTCTTCCAAATAAAGGTCTTCTGCAAATCTTTATCCCTGGATTGCACCAGGGATCTCTGGCGGATAGTGGTACAACCACCAAGATTATAGCATATTTCACGCGTTCTTAGCGAATGGCGGAAACAGAACGTCATGCCCGAGGCGACGGAAAGAAGGCTATACCGGCCACAGACGCGGCACCATGAAGAGCGCTACCAGCAAAATGAGCAAATAAACCGGCAAGCCGGATTTAATGAAGTCGCGAAACCGATAGCCGCCAGGCCCGGCAATGAGCAAATTCGTCTGGCTCATGTACGGCGAAAGGAAATATGTCGAAGTAGCCAAAGCTACTGTCACTAACAAAGGTGCCACACTATGGCCGGCCTGATGCGCCACGGAAATAGCGATGGGCCCCATCAGCACGGCAGTTGTCGTGCCGCCGATAATTTGGGTCAGCAGGCTGGCCAACAAGAAAATCGCCAGCAGGTTAATCTGCACGCTTTGCTGGACCAACCAACCGCCCATCGATACACCTATAAACGTCGCCAAGCCGCTTTTTTGCATGGCAATGCCCACGGGCAAAAAACCGGCGATCAGCACTAACGTACCCCAATCGATCGCTTTGTACATTTGTCTCGGCGTCAACACACCCAATAAGACCACCGCCGTGGCCGTGCCAGCCATGACCGTCACGGTGGATAATAGATTGCTGCTCAAAAGAACCAACATACCCATGAGCAGCGCCAACATCGGCCAAGTCTTCGGCGTGACTTGACTGCCTGGCACTTCTCCTAAATCGCTCAGCAGGCTCATGATGCCATCTTGCGCTGCAATGCGCATATTTTGCCGGGCGCCGTGTACCAGCAAGGCATCACCAATCCGTAACGGCAAATGGCCAATATCCTGATAAAACGATGTCGGCCCCCGTAAAACAGCTAAGACATTCAAATGATAGCGTTCACGGAATTGCCAGGAAGCAAGGGTTCTGTTCACCAATTGTGAGCGCGGGGGAATGATCATTTCCGCGACGCTTTCTTCCGGCGGCATCAAGCGCACTAATTCACTCAAGCGTATCCGGCCCATGATCTCCAAATCGTGCGTAGCGCATAGCTGCGCCACCGCCCCCGGCCGGCCTTCTAAGATGAGCAAATCGTTGGCGTAAACCACTAAGTCGGTCACAGCAGCTTGCAAAGGCGCCGTTTTCTGGCCGGCGGGAAGAACGCCAATGACAAGCACGTCGAACTGTTGGCCAAATTGCAACAGGGACAAATGAGCGCCGTTCAAAGAAGAGCCGGAGCGAACCCTGACCTGATAAAACAAACGACGCACGCCATAGCCTTTTTCAACAGCTTTGGCTTGGCTATCCACAGGCTTAATAATAGCGCTACTGGTAAAGGGTAGCCATTTCTGACCAATCAGGAGCAAGTAGGCCATACCGACTAACAATAACGTCACACCCAAAGGCAAAAAGGCAAAGGTCGATAGCGCCTTACCCGTTTCCTGCTCCAATAAGCCGGCGATGACGATATTAGGCGGTGTGCCGATGATGGTCATCATGCCGCCGAAAACAGTGGCTAAAGAGAGAGGAACGAGCACTTTACCGGGACGGAGGGACCCGCTTTCAGCCAGCTTCATCACCACTGGCAAGAAGACGGCCACCACACCAATATTGCTCATGAAAGCAGAGAGCAGCGCAGCTAAGAACATGATCGCCATGGTTAACCGGCGTTCGTCGGAACCAACTAAGCGCGTCAACTGCTGTCCCAACCAAACGGCCACGCCGCTATAACGCAAGCCAGCGCCAAACACGAAAACAGAAGCAATGATGATCGTGGCTGGGGCGCTGAAGCCGGAGAACGCCTCCGCCGGAGACAGCAAACCGCTGAAGCTAAAAGCCAATAACGTGCACAACGCCACAATATCGCTGCTCAACTTGCGACTAAACAGCAAAAGGATACTGCCCAAAAGAATAAGGGTTGTCATCCACATGGTCGGCGTCATGACTTCAGCCCGATTCCTGGGGTGGTGGCTGGGCTCCATTTTGGCCGACAGCAGAAGATTCCTGGGCCTCCATTTCCTGCAGAATGCGCGCCACTTCGGCAATGGCGATGCGTTGTTTGCGATATAAGTCCGACTCGCTCATAGCCAATTTTTGTGCTACCTCGTGCACCTTTTTCCCCTGGATGAATTTAAGCTCCAGGATATTGTACAGAATCCATTCTGAAGTGGTCATGTGCCGTTGTCCTTCTGGTCGCAATTGTTCAATGGCTTGCAGCAATACCGATTGGAGAGCTCGGGTTGGATGTTTACCCCGAGCTATTTCCTCGTTCACAGAGCGCAATGTGAGCAACGGACTTTCGTGCAGTCGAGGCCCGCCCCACAAATGCGTCAGTGCCTGGTGCACCAATTTGATCATATCCTGTTGTCGCAATGAGGCCGGCATGACGCCAGAGCTGCCCGATTCCAAGACAAGCCGTTGGCTTAAGCCGTGAGTCTTCTGCAATTGGGCAATAGTCGGCATAATATCTTGCACGATGGCAAAAATACCCCACTGCAAATAACGATCCTGCACGGCCGCTTCCGCTTTCATTAGCCACGGTTCTAAAGAATCATAGGCATCTTCAGCCAACGGCGGCGCCTCCGGCGGAACGGCGATGCCGAGTAACCCAATCACCAGTTTTCTTTCCGGCGCGAAAAGCGGCGCAATCCAAAAACCATCGAAACAGTGCAAACGGTGCGCTTTTGCTGGTTCATCTTTCTGCAGCGAAAATAACAACTGGGCTAAATTATGACCTGTCAAGAAATGCAACGCCGGCGCTGCCGGACCATACGCCACTTCCAATTGCCATTCGTCATCGTTCATCGTGGCCACGAAACCGTGCATCGCGTGTAACTGGCTACAGATGAGCAACAGGATGTTATTCAAGAATTGCCGTAGGTCGCTGGTTGTCAAAAGCCGTTCGTTTAGCTCGGCCAACCAATCCAATTCCTGGCGATCATGCGTGTATATCAATCGATCCAGTACTGGTTCGATCCAGTGGATAGCAGCTTGCAGGGCAATGATCGCTGTGGCGATGGCAAAAATCCAAAGAAAATCTCGGGGCATGCCCATCACTTTGTCCAAGCGACTGATGATTAACGTGATTATAATGACCAACCCGGCTAAGGCCGGGCCGCGCAGCAAAAAACGCAGCATATTGCGACGGATCATCCGGTCCGGCCACAAGCCGCCGTAATAGGCAACGACATAAGCCATCACTACGATCATAGTCGCCATGATCACCGAACCGACTAAGTTGACGCTTAAGACTAATTCAACGGTTTCGTGGTTGGTAGAGTTAGCAAATGCCAAATACGGGAAGACAGCCACACCAGGCGCAGCGAAAGAAAGGCCTAAATAAAGTGCTCTGCGCCGGGCTTCCGGCGTTAGTGCTTGCTGGTAGCCCCGGTAAGCCGTGTACATACCGTAACTCAAGGTGCCCACGTAATAAACGACGAAGAAAGGGAAAAGCGGGCCGGCTTTCAACACATTCAACGGCGGTCGGTACGAAAGGCTGGTCACCAATAAATCGCTAAACAGCACCAGCGGCATCAAAAAAGTGCTCAAAAGATAGCTGCCAATAACGGCTGCCCGGCGCCGGGCAGATGGAAACTGTCCCCGGAAAAGGCCATCCGTGATGTGCAAATAGGCTGCAGGCACGAAAACAATGCCTAACCACTGTAGTTGCAACCAATGCCGGGCGCTAATTTCGGAAGTAGCGCGCGGCACAACGATGTCCCCGGCGTAAACAACCATGACACAGCCCAATAGAATCGCAAAACTCAAGGAAATATCGTTGCGAACATTGGCCAATGTATAAACAATAAGCGAAAGAACCAAGATAACAACGCTGGAGGATATCAGTAAATTGGCGAAAGAAAGCCAATCGAGCCACGACAAAGCGTACAGCATAGTTAGTCCTTCTATAACGATTCAGCCCAACGACTATAAGTCACGGCAACATCCGCAAAAGTGCCCCACGGTGACTGGCAGGCAACCTGCGCAGGCAGGTTTCGCAACTGTGGCAGCGATTTCCAATCGCCGGACGAGGTAGGCTGAATCGTTATATCCCTCTCTTTACCGCAGCAGCGCTGTAAGAAAGATGGCAATATCTCCATTGCTGAAGTGGTCATCGTGGTACCCACTCATGTAAAAGTTATACTTCTGCAAGAAACGAATCAGCGGATAGGCTTTCGTTGGCACCGCCGCAAAAATACGCGTCACGTCCTGCTCTTTGGCCCAGCCGACACCCCGCTTTAACAATTGAGCGCCAATTCCCTGGCGTCGCCATTCCGGTGCCACGACGATGTGGTGCAACCAGGCAAAGGATTCCCACGGTTTCGTGGCTAAATCAATGAAACCTACCACTTGTTTCTCGTCCGAGCTCAAAGCGGCCAAAACGCATTGTCGTTCCCGGTAATGATGGAAAACGGTGTCTTCAATATCCGGACAATGCATCCGAACCGGTCGAGGCAAACGAGCACGCCGAAACGTCACCGAGAAGTTATCCTCTGTTTGCTGAGGCTCCATTTGCCAAACATATTGCGTCTCGAAACGGCTATCAAGATGAAAACAAGCATTTAGCTCTTGCAAATCAGGTCGTCGTATGCGCACATACATAGTATTTAATCGCCGTTTCCTTTCCGCAAAGTGAGCATCTGTTTCTGCCCCTTGTGTATCACGCAAGCTATTTTATCACGAATTGGCGTCAGGGGAAAGGTCGTCGCAAGCTATGTGTAGCCTGCGTGCATTTTAGCCCGGCTGTTACAGCAATTAGGACGCAGATGAACGCTGGCTGCGCACGCAGATAAAAAATAATGGCGAAAAGATAAGCCTGATGACATCATTATTAGCGAAGCGCTGCACTTTCCCCAACACCGGCGTCGAGGCTTTAGCCGGTGGTAGACCCACTCACCCACCTAAAGGCTTGACGCCAGCCACCCCCATGCCCGGGGCTGAAAGCCGCCGGGCTACGTCAAGTTCAAGCCCGCTTTAGCGGGCTGTCTCGCCACAGCCCCCTTCAGGGGGCTTTTTGGCCACGTAGCACGGGGATTTGACCCCCGTGCGCTCGGGCGGAGAACGCCGGCGAATAGAAGTTCAACTTCTTCGAGAAGTTGAACTTCTTAAAGGGAGCCTAATTTTTTAGGCGCCCTGCGGAGTTTGTCATTGCGAGGCCCGGCAGGGCCATGGCAATCTTCCTCACTGGCGTTGGGGATTGCTTGACCAAAAAGAGGGTCACACTGTCGCTTCGCTCGCAATGACACGACTGATTTGAAGGCGTTGCGCCAGCTATATTTAGGGGTGACCTCTCCTCTAAGCTGCGCTGCGCTTAGCTTTTCCCCCTCCCCGATACGGGGAGGGAAAGGCTTGCTGCCCCTTTGGACGGTAAGATAGAGGAGAGGTCTTATTTTCAAAAAAGCTATCTTTGCAACCTTACAAAAGTGAAAGATCCGATGTTATAATAAGATGTCATTTTCATTCTCGGTAGAATAGAAGTGAATTAGCCTTACAGTTGTTGTGCTAATTACAAGAACCGCCATCAGAATCAGCGACCGGATTCGCCGGCCTACCGAACTGCCGGCAAGCCCGATGCCCTGCTACCCGCCAGGCGATTGCAGACCTTACTGCCCAGGTAAAACTATGCTATGCGTGATCACAACGTACTGCTACAGGAATGTTTAGCCAGACAAGAGCAAGCCTGGGCAGAATTACGACGCATGCTAACTGCTTTGTTGTATAGCGTGGGCCGGGAACGCTGTGGACTCGATCCGCCAGATGTTCCGGAAGTGGTGCAAGAAACACTGTTAACGCTACTGGCCGACGATATGGCTGTTCTGCGTCGCTTTCGGCATCAAAGTCGTTTTTCCACCTACCTGACCGGTGTCGCCCTCAACGTTTGCCGAAAATGGCGCAGCCGCTATCGAACTACTAATACCGTCCCGCTCATAGATGACCTCTTACCTGCCACTTGGGATGATCAAAATCGTGTCGATTTCTGGAACCTTGTCGAGGTAGCACTATCTTCCTTAGACATGCGCATTCTCAGGTTGTATGCGGACGGTTACACGGCAGAGGAGATTGCTGCCAAACTATCTACCCACGCTGTGCCTTTGACCTCGAACAATGTTTATGTGCGCAAGCATCGAGCCCTGAAAACGATAAAACGATTCATTGAACAAAGTAAATAATACTTGCCTGATGACTTTTCCCCATACCGGAAAATATAAAACTTTTTTCGCCGCAGATTGTAAGAAATGCTCCTTTATTTTGTACTTATGTACGCATGCGGAGCGTGTGCATAATCCTATTTTCCTCTCTTAGAAAGGAGCATCATGGAATCCTCATCCTACATTTTCGACTGGAATCATCCCCCTGAAAGCATGCCAGTGCCCAACATCGCTGTTTGGGATGAGACTTTACGCGACGGTCTGCAATCTCCTTCTATTGTCGATCCTCCATTGGCGGATAAACTGGCAGTTTTACGCTTGTTAGTCAAAGTTGGGGTGCAAGGCGCAGATTTGGGATTGCCCGGTGCGAGCCAACGCCAACGCAATCATGTTGCCGCGTTGGCCCGCATGATTGAGGAGGAACATCTGCCTATCTTCCCTTATGCAGCAGCACGAACGTTACGTGATGACATTGCACCCATTGCCGAGATATCTCAGGAGGCCGGCATAGCAATGGGCGCAGCTATTTTCGTAGGCACGAGTTTCGTCCGGCAATACGTGGAATCTTGGACCATAGATTGGATTCTGCGCCGAGTGGAAGAGAGCATCAGCTTTGCCGTTCAAGAAGGATTACAACCTCTTTTCGTGACGGAAGACACCACCCGTTCAAACCCCGAGACCTTACGCACCATCTATCGCACAGCGGTGGACAACGGGGCAACGCATGTCTACGTCTGCGACACAGTAGGCCACGCGACGCCGGACGGCACACGACGCGTTATCCAACATATTCGCTCTGTTGTTGGTCCGGAGATTGGCATCACCTGGCACGGACACAATGATCGCGGCCTGGCTTTGGCCAACGCGTTGACGGCCATTGAAGCCGGCGCTAATGTCGCTGATGGCACAGCATTGGGCATCGGCGAGCGACTGGGGAATACACCTTTAGGACTTTTGCTACTTAACTTGAAATTATTAGGTTGGTTGGATCACGATCTCACTGCGTTGGACGAACTATGTCACTTTGTCGGTGAAATAACCCACATTACCATCCCGCCCAATTACCCGGCCATTGGCCGTGACGCGTTTCGCACGAGCACGGGCATACACGCTGCAGCCATTATCAAAGCAATGGAACGAGAGGAAGGATGGCTGGCTAACCGTGTTTATTCTGGTATGCCGGCGGAATGGCTCGGCCGCAAACAGGAAATTCGAATTGGTCCCATGAGCGGCCGCTCCAATGTGCTTTACTGGTTGCGCAGCCGGGGTATTGAGCCGCAGGATGGCCAGATCGAAGAGCTTTTATCCTGGGCTAAAGCATTGAACCGCGTGTTGGAGGAAAACGAAATCGAGGCTTTCCTGCACGCCCAAAAGCTGCACCAGATTCCGGCAGTGGAAGGCGGCGCGTCATGAGCATGACCCTCGTGGAGAAAATCATTGCGGACCATGCTAATTTAGCAGAAGTCCACGCCGGCGAGATTGTCGTGGTCCATCCGGATTTAGTCTTAGCCAATGAGCTTTCTGGCATCTTAGCTATCGAGACTTTTTTTCGGCACGGACGTGATCACATTTTCGATCCGGATCAGTGGGTTTTCGTGCCCGATCATTTCGTCCCGGCACGGGATATCCGAGCAGCGAACACTGCCCGGCGCTTTCGCGAATTCGCCTACGAAAACGGCATTCAGAAATATTACGAACTCGGCCGGGGCGGTATCGAACATGTCCTTTTGCCCCAAGAAGGGTTAATTTGGCCGGGTGCGTTGGTCATGGGCGGCGATTCCCACACCTGCACGTACGGCGCATTGGGTGCCTTTGCCATTGGCGTCGGCAGCACCGATCTGGCTGCGCTCATGGTCAGTGGAGAGCTCTGGCTATCGGTTCCAGAAACGGTACAAATCGTTTATCGCGGCACGCCCAGCCCTTGGGTGGAAGGCAAAGATATGATTCTTTATACCTTAGGGCAAATTGGTGGCGATGGAGCACATGGACAGGTTATGGAATTTCACGGTGCGTTGCTCAGAACGCTTTCCGCCGCCGATCGCTTTACCATGTGCAACATGGCAGTTGAAGGTGGTGCCATGACCGGCATAATACCCCCTGATGCGGTTACACAAGCATATATCGTCGCTCATGGCAACAAATATTACGACGAAAAAGCACTTAGCACGACATACGGCAATGCCCACAAGATCATAGATATCGACATAACAGGCTTAGAGCCACAAGTCGCCCAACCTTTCTCGCCGGCCAACAGCGTTCCGGTCAGTGCCATCGGCGATGTGCCGCTGGATCAAGTCATGATTGGTTATTGCACCAATGGCCGGTTGGAAGATCTGCGCCGTGCCGCCCACATCCTGGCCGGTCGTAGTGTACACCCGCACACGCGATTACTCATTACGCCAGGATCACAACAGGTTTACCAACAAGCCTCAGCCGAAGGATTATTGGATATCTTTTTAGCGGCCGGCGCGATGATTTCCCCGCCAAGTTGCGGCGCCTGCCTCGGTGGTCACTTAGGTGTTTTAGGTGCAGGTGAAACTGCCCTTTCTACCACGAATCGAAATTTCGTAGGGCGCGTCGGGGATGTCAAGAGTCGTGTCTATTTAAGTAATCCTACCGTAGCTGCTGCTTCAGCTGTCGCCGGGCGGATCATCGCCCCACAAGAATTACCCGGCCTGGTATCCCATCCACAACAAGTCATCCCCACGACTGAACTTTGGTCCCCATTGGAGGTCACAGCATGATAGAAGGACATGTTTGGAAGTATGGCGACAATGTCGATACCGATGTGATTCTGCCCGGTCGTTATGTTTCCCTCACCAACCCGGCCGATTTGGCACAACATTGCCTGGAAGATTTAGACGCTGAATTTGCCCAGCATGTCCGGCCAGGCGACATTATCGTTGCTGGCAGTAATTTTGGCTGCGGCAGCTCTCGAGAAATGGCGCCTTTAGCCATCCAAGGCAGCGGCATTAGCTGCGTCATCGCAGCCAGCTTTGCGCCTATTTTCTATCGCAACGCTATCAACATCGGTCTACCTATCCTGGTAACACAACAAGTTGCCGCGGAAACCAAGCAAGGAGACATCTTGAACGTTGATTTATTAACCGGAAGGGTAGAAAACGTCCTCAACAGACGCATTTTTCAGGCTGAACCAT
Source organism: Anaerolineae bacterium (assembly GCA_015486845.1). Classification (GTDB taxonomy): domain Bacteria; phylum Chloroflexota; class Anaerolineae; order JAADDB01; family JAADDB01; genus WFQU01. The sequence goes on from WFQU01000103.1 coordinate 15,177, forward strand.
TCCCCCTTTTGCTCAACGACATCATTAGGTCAGGTGGTTTATTGCCATATTTGACAAATAATCGGCAAGGTTTAAAATAGGAGAAACCAAGCATGCAAATTTATACCAAGACAAGAGAGACCCCCATGGCATTGTATGTTATCAATCACGAGACAATTCGACAAGCAGGGCAAATCCTATTGGAAGGTGGCCTCGTGCTCTTTCCTACAGGGTGCATTTACGCACTTTTCGTGCGGGCAGATGATCCACAAGCCGTTGATCGTTTACGCTTCGTCAAGCAACGCCCACCTGAACAAGGTGTATCATTAGTCGTTCCACCAGAAGTTTTGCCACAGTTCGCTGATGTTGGCCGCTGGTCTGTGAATATGCTCCGACATATTTACCAGTGGCCGGTAGGCCTGTTATTCCAGGCGTTACCACACACGCCAAATACAGTGATCGTCAACGGTAATGTGCTTAACCTTTGGCACGATGCTTATCCGCCATTGCGCGCACTCTGGGAAGCGGCCGGCGGCGTACCCATTGCCGGCACTTCGGCCAATCTACGCGGGCGCCCCGGTCACTACACATTTGCTGGCAGCTGGCGCGATCTGAATCCCTATATCGATTTAGGCGTTTCGGCAGAAGAGCCCATGACGTATAACAATTCCACAACACTCATCGATATGGAAGCTACGCCGCCTCGGGTTATCCGGCAGGGCGCTATTTCTGTGACAGAGGTACAGCATTTCATCTTGCCGGATGTGATTGCCGACCCCTACATGACCGTAGCCAAGTCAGCACCGTGAAATTGAACGTGGCTGTCACACCCAGCGTATCGTTGCAGCGTAAACGTCAAAAATTTGGGTGCGACAGCCACTTGCCCAATCATTGTGTCCACTACCCTTGGGCTTCCTTTTAATTTTAGTTATGCCTCTTATGAAGGCTTTGCCGCAATTCCTCCCCGGTAGTAAGCGAGCCGCTCTGTTCACATGAGAATGTCTCTTCTCAATTTAGCGCATATTGCCCCAGCGCAGAAACGGAAAATGGCTTGGTAAGGTAGCCCCGCGCACCATGTTGCAATGCGATTTCTCGCTGTTCTTCCTCCTCGGGGGAAACACTCATCATCACCACGGAAGATCGCATCCCGGGCAATAAGTGTTTCAAAGTCATCCAGCCATCTTCCCCTGGCAAGCTGATATCCAATAAGATCAGAGCAGGGTGGACTTGCTGCGCTTTGCGTAATCCCTCCCGACCATCTTGGGCGGTAAAGACCATATAACCTTCTAATGCCATTTGTTTTTTGAGAAAATCGCTAAATGCGTTGTGATCGTCGATGATAAGGATACTCTCAAACATACAAAATGCCCCTTCCTCCTGACTGAGACACACCTCACATTAGATTCGTTTTCAGTATAAATGAATCCGCACCGCTTTGCCGTCCCATTTTAGTACTATGATTTTCCAACGACAGGTAGCAGCATTTGCATCAAGGACTCCTAAACTAAATACCTGACCTCAAGAGCCATGCACTGCGCAGATAGGAGTCGGCATGGGCCTGCGGCGCGCCACAGCGGATGAAAACCTACGGCTGGACCCGAGCCTTTAGGCGGCTTTGTAGCATTCCCCCCGGCTAAAGCCTCTACTCCGGCGCCGTGGCGGGGTACGTCAAGGTTGCATCCGCTGCCAAGAGGCTGCTCAACACCAGCCCCCTTTCAGGGGGCTTCTTGGCGACGTAGCACGGGGATTTGACCCCCGTGCGCTCGGGCGGAGAACGCTGTCGATTAGAAGTTCAACTTCTGCGAGAAGTTGAACTTCTTAAAGGGGGCCTGATTTTTTAGACGCTCTGCGCCTTTACGCCGCCGCGTCAACTGATTTTCAGGGGAGTTATCATGAGCCTATGGCACACCACAGCGAATGAAAATTTACGACTGGCGTCGAGCCTTTAGGCGGCTTTGTAGCGTTACCCCCGGCTAAAGCCTCTACTCCGGCGCAATGGGAGCTATTTTCAGGGGAGAATCTGTTACTAATTTCTTGACCATTGTTTTTTATCTGCGTGCGCAGCCTGCGTTAATCTGCGTCCCATTTTATTTTCAGAGGGCACAACGAACTCCAATGTATCGAGCTAAATCAAGAATGTAAAATTTTAGTCCGCGATGTGTACAAGAATTAGCCTCTATCAGCAACATGGGCTGGTAGAAATCACGCTGTGCGACTCAAAGTCGTCGTTACAGGCTGCCAAGTTCGTCAGTGCGGACTACCCACCTTAGCTGGCTGTATAGCGCGATTATGGCTGCCATGTTTTAGTGGTTTGCCAATTAGCGGCCAAAAGTGTAAAATATCCTCAGTTTCTCCTGGCCAAACAAGGCCGGCGCAGGCCATTTAGCGCCGTTGCCGGGCAGATTAGCCAAAGGGGACACAATTTTGGCCTGCTGGCTTTGATTACGCAGGATGGTTTATGCCGGCCGCCGAAAAGATTGATGAGATACTGCGCGTGACAAAAGGCCAGCGCTAGAACGGGAGAAACATCAAAGGGGGAGTGAATTTTGCTGCGTCCATTTTTATGGCATGACACATTATATTTCATCCGTCAGCGCGAACAATTTGTTCCGTTGAGCATGGCGATCCATGTCATCAACGCGCCCATGCCGCTCTGGTTAGCCTGGAATGAAAAAACCCCCTGGCAAAAACAGAAAAGCTTTACCTATCACTGGCAGCAAGAACAGCAACAAGGATTCCTGCAAATGCTCTGCCGGCCGCAACAAGCCCAAGCTGATATTCTGTACATCGCGCCCCCACCGACTTCTGAGGAGGAGATTCGGCTGCTTTGGCCGCAAAAACTGAGTCTAATAAGCCAAAAAAGCAGCCAACGTGGATTACAGCGCCTTTTCGTTGCGATCCCCACTGGCAGCGCCATCGTAGAAGCCTTCTTAGCCGCCGGTTTCAAACGTTACGGGCGTAACATGATTTTCCGCCGAATGTCTGCCCTCGTCGGAACAAAGCGACTACCCGCGCCATGGCAAATGCGCCCGGCCTACGAGATCGACCGCTGGCAAGTGGAACATTTCATCGCCCAAACCGTCCCGGCCACCGTCCGGGCAGCCGAAAACTGTGCTGATTCCACCACTGCTTTAGCCCCGTCTACCAACAATAAAGGCGCAGCGGGACAACAACTTCTGTTCCAAGGTGATACGTTGCACGGTTTCGTTTCCTGGCAAAGTGGGCGCCTCGGCACATGGATGGAATTCTTACTGACGCCGACAGCCAACCATTTGCTCGGGCCGCTTTTGGGCCAGGTGACACGGTCATTGACGATTTCGGAGCGCAAACCGATTTACGTGGCCGTTCGGCATCATCAACAAGAACTGGTAGCGCCACTGCAGCAAATGGGCTTTACTTTGCTGTTAGAAGAAGATCAAATGGTCAAGTATTTAGCGCTACCGGTCAGGAAAGAAGAACTGGCAACGCAAGCTGTTTTGGCCGGACATCCTATTATCCCGGCCAATTCGACGTTATGGCCAGGCCGTGAAGCATTGCACGCGCGAATTAAAACAGTCCGGCAAAGGGAACGTATGGCTTCCCTCCGACCGGAACCCAACAGGTGAAAAATCTACCTTAATACTGCAATGAGGTTTTGAATTCCAACATTAATGATGAAACAAACGAAAATTACAGATGACATCGAAGCGCTTTTGGCCGTTTTGCCGCCGTTCATCGCCACGGCACTGCACCAAAAAAACCGCTTCGACGAATTATTAGAAGTCGTTATTGATTTAGGGCGTGTACCCGAGGCCCGCTACACGTTCGGAGAAGAAGCGCTTGCGAATCAAGAAGTGAACAGGGAGAACATTACTTATGTCGTGGAGCGAGTCGGCACTTTTACCGCTGATAACCGGGCCGGCATCGAGCGCACGTTACACCGAATTTCTTGCATCCGCAATCGTCGCGGCGAAATTGTCGGCTTGACCTGCCGGGTAGGACGAGCCGTTTACGGCACCATCGATATCATCGAAGACTTGATCCTTTCCGGTAAGAGCTTGCTCTTGCTGGGACGACCCGGCGTGGGCAAAACGACCCTGTTGCGGGAGGCCGCTCGCATCTTAGCGGAGAAAAAACGGGTGGTGATCGTAGATACCTCCAACGAAATCGGTGGCGACGGCGACATTCCCCATCCATCCATTGGCAGGGCGCGGCGCATGCAAGTGGCCGAACCCAATTTACAACATGAGGTAATGATCGAAGCGGTGGAAAACCACATGCCAGAAGTCATTGTCATTGACGAAATCGGTCGGGAACTGGAAGCGCTGGCCGCTCGCACTATTGCCGAGCGCGGCGTACAACTCATAGGGACTGCCCACGGTAATACTTTAGAGAATCTATTGACCAACCCGACCCTAAGCGATTTAGTTGGCGGGGTGGAAAGCGTCACGTTGGGTGACGAAGAAGCGAGACGACGCGGCACACAGAAGACAGTTCTAGAACGCCGCGCTCGGCCCACTTTCGACATCTTAGTGGAAATCAAAGACCGTCACCATTTAGTCGTGCACAAAGACGTGGCGCAGGCCGCAGACGATTCTCTGCGCGGCCATACGCTGACACCAGAATTGCGCTATCGGGACGAGGAAGGCAACGTGCACGTGGAAGAAATGGCTTTGCAGAATGAGGAAACAGTACCGGTGAACACGAGAAAGCAGTTGCAATCCGCGGATACCATTTTACACGTTTTTCCTTACGGCATTTCCCACGATCGGTTGCGCAAAGCTGCCACCCATTTGAGCATCAACGTTGAAGTAGTCAAAGAACTGCCCGCCGCCGACGTGCTCTTGACCATGAAGAACTATTATCGCCGCTTCCCGCCGCCCATCGCCCAGGCCGAACAGCGCAATATCCCGGTGTATGTGCTGCGCACTAACACAGTCACTCAAATCGAAAACGCGCTAACCGTGCTGCTATCAGGCGGCAATGGCGCACACGAAGAGGAGAGAGGCAATAGCGAACTAGCCGCGGCATTGACCGAAGCAGAAGCAGGCATCCAGAAAGTGCTGGCCGGAGCGCCTTCAGTGGAACTACGCTCACAGAAGCCAGCCGTCCGCAGACGCCAACATGAACTGGTGCGCGCCTATCACTTAATCTCGCACAGTTACGGCCGAGAGCCCAATCGCCGATTACGCATTTATCGGGAGTGAATATGTTTATCACGTTCGAAGGGCCGGAAGGTAGCGGCAAGACAACACAAATCCAGCGTCTGACAACCTGGCTGCAAAAACAAGGCTATGCCGTTTTAGCTACTCGTGAGCCGGGGGGAACGCCTATTGGCGATGCAGTGCGAGCCATCCTGCTAGATAAAAAGAATACCGCCATGACCAGCAGGGCGGAAGTTCTGCTTTTTTCTGCCGCTAGAGCGCAATTAGTGGAAGAGGTTATCAAGCCCTTTTTGGAAAAAGGTGGCATTGTGCTTTCTGATCGCTTTGCCGATTCAACTTTTGCTTATCAAGGATATGGCCGGGGGTTAAACAGGGACGATCTGCGACGCATTACCGCATTCGCCACCCACAGCGTCTGGCCTAACATGACGATTTATCTGGATCTCCCCGTAGAAATTGGCCTACGGCGCAAATCGAACGGAGCCACCAAGGAATGGAACCGCATGGAGGAAGAGACTTTAGCGTATCACCGGCGCGTACGAGATGGCTATTTAGCCTTAGCCGCGCAGGAACCAAAACGCTGGTTATTGCTGGATGGCACCCAGGGAATAGACCACATCGCCGCACAGATTCGACAACGCGTCGCCAGCGCCTTAGCCGAATCGTGACAGAGGGGAGAATCATGGAAAGAACGAAATTAATCGTGGCCATCGTCCACCAAGAGCGTGTCGACAGCCTGACTACGGCACTATCGGCAGCTAAGATGCGGCTGACAACTATTTCCACCACCGGTGGCTTTCTCAAACAGGGCAACGCAACCGTGTTAATCGGCATTGAAGAGGAGCGACTCGAGGACGCCCTGGCAATCATCAAAGAGAATTGCCAAAAGCACAAAGAATGGATTACTGCGCCGGCCCTTTTCGAAGTAGACAGAAGTGTGCAGCAGCCGGAGCCCGTGGAAATCGAAATAGGCGGCGCGGTGGTTTTCGTTTTGGACGTAGATAGCATGTGGCGCTTTTAGGTGCGCCCCGTTACAAATCACCAAGTCGGCATGGGCCTGCGGCGTACCACAGCGGCTGAAAATGATGCGGCTGGCATCGAGCCTTTAGGCAGGTTGGTGGGTCTACCAACGGCTAAAGCCTCGATTCCGGATGCGCCGGCGGGGTGCGTCAAGGTAACGTCCGCTGCCAAGAGGCTATTCAACACCAGCCCCTTTCTAAGGGGCTTATCATTTACGTAGCACGGAGCTTTGAGCTCCGTGCGCTCGGGCGGAGAACGCCGTCGAATAGAAGTTCAACTTCTTGAAGAAGTTGAACTTCTTAAATGTGTTTGAGATCAGCGTGTGTCAGCGCGCATCAGCGTTGATCTGCGTCCTATTTTATTTTCAAGGGAGGAAGAAACATGGAACGAAAAATCCGCATTTTAGTAGCTAAGCCGGGATTAGACGGCCACGACCGGGGCGCCAAAGTTGTCGCCCGGGCTTTACGTGACGCTGGGTTTGAGGTAATTTACACAGGCATCCGCCAGACACCGGAAATGATCGCCGAAGCAGCGCTACAAGAGGATGTGGATGTTGTTGGGCTTTCCATTCTATCCGGCGCTCACATGGCCTTGGTACCGCGTATTATGGAACTTTTGCACGAACGGGGCATGGACGATGTGTTGGTTGTACTGGGTGGTATCATTCCGAACGAAGATGTCAAAGCATTGGAGAAATTAGGCGTGCGCGGCGTGTTCGGCCCCGGCGCCAGCACACAAGAGATCGTGGCCTTTATCCGCGAAGAACTTAACTTGTCGCCAGCCCCAGCAGTCGCAGCGTGAAATAACCATGACCATACCCTTGATACAAGCGATGCTCAACGGCAACCGCCGGGCTCTGGCCAGGATTATCAGTCAAGTGGAAAATGACGGGCCAGAAGCGCGTGCGCTCTTGGCCGAACTTTACCCGCGCACCGGTCAAGCACACATTGTCGGCATTACCGGCGCACCGGGAACTGGAAAATCGACGCTAGTCAATGCCTTAGCGCAATTATATCGTCAGCAAGAAACGCCGCCCAAAGTAGGCATCATCGCCGTGGATCCCACGAGCCCCTTCTCCGGCGGGGCGCTTTTAGGCGACCGGGTACGGATGCAGAACATGGCCGGGGATCGGGGCGTGTTTATCCGTTCCATGGCCACCCGGGGCAGCTTAGGGGGGCTGGCGCGCACCACAGCAGATGTGGCCATGGTCTTGGACGCAGCAGGATTCAGCCGTATCCTCGTGGAAACAGTAGGCGTCGGCCAGGCGGAAGTGGATATTGCTAATATGGCCCACACCACCATCGTAGTGGAAGCCCCCGGCTTAGGCGACGAAATCCAGGCCATTAAAGCCGGCGTGCTGGAGATTGCCGATATTTTCGCGGTGAACAAAGCCGATCGAGATGGCGTTAATCGCACCGTCATGGCGCTGGAAATGATGTTAGGCAGCGGCATGCAGGTTGTCTCGCACCACGGACGGGTGATGAAGGTGGATACAGCGGCGCAAACGCCGGCGTGGAGACCGCCCATCGTTAAAACTATTGCACTGCGCCACGACGGTGTCAGTGATCTTCTACAAGCCATCGAGCAACATCGGTCTTATTTATGGCAAGCAGGACAGTGGCAGCGCCGGGAAGCAGAACGACTGCGCCATGTCTTGCTCCATGTCGTACAGGACGAAATCATGGCGCGCTTTCGCCGACATGTCAGCGAGGAACAATTTCAGCACGTTGTAGCAGAACTTTTAGCCCGACGCATCGATCCTTATACTGCTGCCGAGCAACTCATTGACGCCGTGCCCCAGCAGCGCTAAGCCCCAGGGCAGCCGACCACAATAAGCCAGATCCAAATCTATCACTGGAAAGCCCTTTCCAAGAAAGGAATTGATATACAATGGAACAACGACCATGGCGAATGAGCATCCAGACCTGGTTTGGTTTATTAGCTTTAGCGCTTACCATTTGGACGACGATTGCTTATGCCCAGTTATTAGCCGAAGTAGGCGGCATCCTTTTGGGCGCGTTCCTCCTAAGTTTGGCCATGAAGCCTTTAGTCGATATTCTCGAAAACTGGCACGTCCCGCGCGGTGTTACGGTTCTGCTGGTTTTTTTCGCTTTGTTCGGTGCGGCAACCATGGCCGGGACACTGCTCGTTCCGGTCATAAGCGCCAATATCACTAATTTGCAGGATAACGGCCCAGAACTCATCAGAAATGTCTTCCAACAAATCATCAATATGCCGGTCATCGGCCAATGGGTGCCGGCTAATGATATTATTGTCCAACACGCAATCCAATGGACCGAGTCGTTGCTCAGCCCAGCTATGAGCGCCGTCGCTGGGATTGGCAGCATCGCCATAGACCTATTCATCGTGCTGGCATTGGCATTTTTCATCACAACTGATACAAAATTAGGGCCACTATTCGTCGAAACCTGGATTCCTTCCCACTACCAACCCCGTTTCCGAGCCACAACTAATAGATTGCACCACCAGCTCACGCGCTGGATGTGGGCACAAGCAGCCATCGCTTTTTATTTTGCTTTCGTCTTCAGCATCGGTTTAGCCTTATTAGGCGTGCCTTTTGCGTTTACCATTGGCATCATCGGCGGCATTCTGGAAGTTATCCCTTACGTCGGCGGCGCGATTGCCGTCTTTTTAGCGCTGTTCAGCGCGTTGACTGTGCACCCCATACTCATGCTCTGGGTAGCCATCTTTTATCTTGTCGTCGTTGAAATAGAATCGCATGTCATTGCGCCAGCCTTCTACGGCCGCGTTATGGGCTTGCATCCGGCTATTGTGCTCATTGCTTTGCTAGTCGGCGCTAAGATTGCCGGCATCATTGGCATCCTTTTCGCTGTGCCGGTAGCTGTGATCATCGCGGCTTTGCTGCGTGAAGTGCGTAGCGTCTGGATCACGCCGCCCCACACACCCGCTCCCATGAAAACAAAACAGGAACACAACCCGCCCGTACCATAGCGATTAATAAGTCCGGATTAACGTGAAAACACACGCCAATTGGAGGAAATCGCTCACCAAAAAGAGAGCCATACTATAGAAACCAATGCTCCTTGCGATGATACACCCAAATTTTGATGCTTTGGGCTTTAGTGTCTCTGCGTCAACCACCACAGTAACCATTTTTCTTTACATAGAAGCCAATAATCGGTAAAATGCGCTATGCGTCGCCGTGAACACGCCAAATAAGTAAGAGGCAGCATTGTATATAAAAGGGGGCTATAGAAGGTATCCGGCATAGCACAGGGAATGAAGATGCGCCGGATCTGGTTCGTTGCGGGCAGTACACGCTCTCGCCGCACTGCTGTCCGCCGCCATCCTGTCGGCAACCAGTTCTGACATATCGTTGGCGGCTCGAGTTCGGACCAGTTTGATGTTATTCACTAGTGTGAACCAGGCTCGAGAACAGAAATTATTCGCATTACCGGTGCGACTGGCTTGCCTAAGCAGCAACCAATAACCTATTTAATTCGTTTTACCACCTTAGCTGGGGGAACGCTTTTCGGAAAGGTTGGAGGGGAACCGTAGGGGTTCCCCCGCCAGGAGCTCGAGGGCAGCGCCCTCGGAAGAGAAAAAGGAGGCGATATTATCTTTCGACCAGACCTCGCCTTAGGAAAAGTAATGCTACAGCGATAGGCATGGCGTTTGTTGATGACGGCTGATGGGGCCCAGTGACTAAAAGTCACGGCAACATCTGCAAAATCGCCCTACGGCGATTAGCATGCAACCTGCGCAGGCAGGTTTCGCAGTTGTAGTAGCGATTTCTAATCGCCGGGCGTGCGCAGCCTGCGTTGACCTGCGTCCCATTTTTATTTTCAGAGGAGCCATTCGCATTAGGATCGAGATGAAACATCCCTTGAACAGGGACCAAAAAGTATGACGCATATTATCCAAACCGTCCGTGATTTCTGGACCTATCTGGCCGTAGGACAAATCCAGCAATTAGGAGCTTGGAATTATGTATTACTGGCGATACTTGTCATGATCGAAGGCCCTTTGGCCACGCTTTTCGGCGCCGCCACTGCCGCATCTGGCCTGTTGCACCCCGGCTTAGTCTTCATGGCTGCCGCGCTCGGCAACCTTTTTGCCGATACGCTCTGGTATACCTTAGGCTACGTCGGCAAAACAAATTGGATCGTGCGTTATGGTCGTTGGCTTGGCGTAAAGCCAGAACACGTCGTTCGTTTGGAACAAGATATGAAAGCGCATGCTCCCAAAGTAATCTTGATAGCGAAATTGACGTGGAGCTTCTCCATCCCGGCGTTGATAGCTGCCGGCATGACACGAACAGCATGGCGACGTAGCTTTAGCGCCATTATTCTGGCTGAATGCCTTTGGACTGGCACGTTAGTGCTCGTCGGCTACCATTTCAGCCAATGGCTGCCGCATATGGAACAAAAACTGCAAATCATTGCTGTCGTAGGAGCGCTTCTTTTTTTGCTCTTAATAGTGCGCTATATAAAGAAAAGATATGGACTTATCGCTCATAACGCTCCAAACGATGATGACAACGATCACCTTTCACCTCCTCAGCACACCATGAACATGACAGAAAGGAGAGCCTTGGATAATGCGTATCGTCATAGCAGGGCAGACTTACCACCCCGAAGCTAATGGTCAAGCTGTATTTACGACTCATTTGGCCGAGGGCTTAGCACAACAAGGACACGAAGTGATGGTCGTATTGCCCTCAGAACGCTTCAAATCGTATCGAACAAACAACCAAGGCGTGCGCATTGAGAAAGTTTCCGCACTACCTATTTCGCCCAACCACACCGATATACATATAACACCATTCCCCCAATGGCGCGTGCAGCGCCTTTTCAAGGCATTCCAGCCCCAGTTAGTACATATTCAGGACCATTACCCCCTTAGCTGGAGTATTTTACAGGCTGCGCGCCGGAACAAGTTGCCGGTCATAGGCACCAACCACTTTTTGCCGGAAAATCTCTTGCGCAACCTGCCGGTGCCGGCCTGGGGAGAAAAGGCCGCCCAACGTGTCCTCTGGCGAACCATGCTCTTGGCTTACAACCATTTAGACATTGTGACCACACCAACGGAGACTGCCGCAAACATCTTGCGCCAACAAGCCATTCGGGTCCCGGTACACCCTATTTCTTGCGGTGTCGATACCAACCATTTCTTCCCCGATGTAACGGTCGATCGCGAAGCCATGCGCCGCCAATATAAGCTCTCCCCTCAGAAAGCGTTGTTCTTATATGTAGGTCGGCTGGATCACGAAAAGCGACTCGACGTTTTATTGGACGCCATGCACATTTTACAACGCGACGATTTACAGTTAGCCATTGCCGGCCGGGGATTACACCAAAAAGCGTTGCAAGCAAAGACTGCAGCACTCTCTTTGAACGAGCGCGTCCGGTTCCTTGGCTACGTTCCGGCACCAGATTTGCCAGGACTGCTCAACAGTGCAGATATCTTCGTCATGCCCAGCGAGGCAGAGTTGCAAAGCATAGCCACTTTGGAAGCTATGGCAACAGGCCGGCCAATTCTGGCCGCTAACGCTCGCGCCCTGCCAGAATTAGTTGAAAACGGCCTAAACGGCTACCTCTTTCGAACAAATTGTGCCAAAGATGCCGCCAAGCGCATCCAACAATTGATGGAAGAACAGCATCGTTGGCCCCGTATGGGCCTGGCCAGCCTGGAAAGGGTAAGCAACCACAGCATTGAAAACAGCGTTCAGCAATACGAAGCACTATATCGTAAGGCCGTTCAGCTTCATGCAAACAGTCGTTACAACGCTAAAGCGACACCCCAGACTAAAAAAATCAATAATTTTTATTGACAGCGACATTATCGTGTCCTTTTAGCGTTTCAGATGTTTATTAGTATGGACTATCTCTGTGAAAACAATCCGGGGACAGGGACAGAAGCCCTACCGACAAAGCAAATTCGATAACGCGACCGCTATGCCAAGATAAAAGAAACGGCTGTATAACTGGTATAATTATTGCCAAAAAGGAAAGTCCTATGAAAGTATTGATTACTTATGCTAATGCTGGCGGCGGACATCGCAGCGTTGCCTTAGCGCTGCAGGAAGCTTTTCGCCGTTATTATCCCCACGTTTCCACTTCACTTTTAGATGTCATGGCCAATTATGCACCTTTCCCGCTGCGCCAATTCCCGCAGCTTTACCCGCGACTCACCCGGGGGGAAGCCTCCATCTGGAAGTGGATCTACACCATGACCGATGGGCCTGTCCAAGCACAAGTCATAGCCCAGAGTTGGAACATCATGGTACGTCAACGCTTGCACGCAGCGCTCCGAGATTACCCAGCGGACGTCATCGTGTCTGTTTATCCATTGCTTAATCGCAATATTGGGCGCAGTTTGCGTCGGTTGCCCAACAGGCCTATTTTCTCCATTTTGGTGACAGATTTAGGGACGGCACACTCACTCTGGTTTTCCCGAGATGCCGATTACTATTTAGTACCCACGGAGCAGGTTTACCGCCGGGCATTGCTGCGCGGGGTTTCGCCTGAAGCTATAAGTACCGTAGGGTTACCGGTGAGCCTGGCCTTCGACAACCAACAAGAAGATCAAGCCTTACTCCGCCGCCATTTGGGATTGCACCCTAAAATGGCCACGGTTCTATTGCTCGGCGGGGCGGAAGGTATGGGCGGCTTGCTGCCCATCGCCCAAGCCATTGTTGCCTGTCGCCCCCATGCCCAGTTAGTGATCATTACGGGGCGTAACGAGAAACTGCGTGTGCGCCTCGAGGCGCGAAAGTGGCGTATTCCGGTCAAAATAGTCGGCTACACTGATAAAATGCACGAATGGATGCAAGCGGCCGACCTGCTGCTGAGCAAAGCCGGCCCCAGCACAATCAGCGAGGCGCTGGCAACAGGCTTGCCGTTAGTGCTCACCGGCTATTTGCCTGGTCAGGAAGAAGACAACATTCGTTTCGTTGTGGAGTCCGGCGCCGGCGTTTACCAAAGCGAGCCAGCAGAGATCGCTAAGTTGGTCAAGCAGTGGACTACGCCGGGCAACCCTGTCTTACCGCAGATGGCCAGCAAAGCTAAAGAAACAGGCCAGCAAAAAGCAGCCAAAAATGCCGTGGATATCCTTTACGCCTTAAGCGAAAACCCACAACAACTTCTGCGACCCAAGCCGAATAGCAGTTATCGACGCGCCAAGGTCACAAAATTCTTCAATCGGCTTACTCTTTAACGATAGCAACCCAATCTGGTATCAACTCCCCCCATCTGCCTACGGCGGGAAAGTTGGACATAGTAAGACAGGTATCAACACGGGCTTGCAGCACACTACAGCGAATGAAAATGACCCTGTTCCCCAGAATTAGGGGCCGGAGGGCTATTTTCAGAGCGGACTGCTTATTATATCAGGAGTCTTGCCGGCGATCAGTATGGCCTTTCTTAGCGCCGGCCCCAAAACATTACATGGCTAATTTCCCGGACAGCCATGCGCTCAGGTCCTCTAACGGTACATCAAATTGTTCATGTACTTGTAAGTCTTTCACCTGGGCAACACCTTTAGCCAGCTCATTTTCCCCTAAAATAACGACAAAATGCACTTGTTCCCGGTTAGCCTGCCGCATTTGCGATTTCAGACTGCGGTTGCCAAAGGGCAGAATAACACCAATATCGTGTAAACGTAGATCGACAGCTAAGGGTACCGCTTTCTCTTTAGCGGTCGCCCCCAAATAGGCAAGAAGCACCTGAGGCCGAGGAAGACCAGGCACTGCGACCCCTTGCGCTTTCATGGCCATAATCACGCGCTCCAAACCAGAACCAAAGCCGATACCTGGCGTAGGCGGCCCGCCAATTTCCTGCGCTAAGCCGTCATAGCGGCCACCGCCACAGACAGCAGCTTGGGCACCGATGCCTTCCACCCACACTTCGAAAACAGTTTTACGATAATAATCCAGGCCACGCACTAATCGGTGATTTACCGTATAGGCCATCTGGGCAGCGTCCAAATAGTGGGTCAGTTGGCCAAAATGCTGCTTACAGTCATCACACAGATAATCCGTTATTCTCGGTGCCGAGGCGATAACCGGCTGGCAGCGATCTTCTTTACAATCCAGTACGCGCAACGGACTGCGCACTAAGCGCCGTTTGCAATTGTCACAAATTTGGTCATAGTGCAGTTGGTAATGCGCTTTGAGCTTTTCCACATAGCGGGGCCGGCAATTGGGGCAACCGGTGCTATTCAGTTGAAAGTGTAAACCGTGGAAACCCAACAGGCTGAAGAAATGCCATGCCAAGGACATGACCTCGAAATCCATGGCGGGGTCTTCCACGCCCAAGGCTTCGACATTGAACTGCGTGTGTTGACGAAATCGGCCGGCCTGAGGCCGTTCGTAGCGGAAAATAGGCCCCACCGAGAACAGTTTAGCCGGCTGAGGCCGTTTATCTAAGTGATTTTCCACATAAGCCCGCATGAATCCGGCGGTAAATTCCGGGCGTAACGTGACCTCATCTTCCCCTTTGTCCGTAAAGGTATACATCTCTTTATCAACAATGTCGGTGCCTGGGCCAACACTACGAACATAGAGCGCTGCCTCTTCGAGAATAGGCACGTCCAAGCGTTGAAAACCGTATAATGCTGTTACCTGATTAATCTTCTCTTGCACGAACCGCCAGTAAGGCTGATCCTCCGGTAAAATATCCTGCATGCCGGTCAATCGTTTATACACGCTGCATCCTCCTCATTACATCGAGACGCTTTTGTCCGGGGCGCCCCGCTTCGTTTTGGATAAAAGGCCGTACCGTCCGAATATGTTACTCTCGCGACAGCCCGTTCGCCTTGATCCGAGAAAAAATGCCTTAGGTCACTACCTGCGGGGATGCAACAGCAATTTCGGGGTATGAATCCAGTATCCCCAGCTCAGTTCTTACGCCCAGACGATGGCTACACAGTATCGGTAAAAATTTTTCGCACAAAGCAAGCCTAAGGTTACCATGGCTGCGGGCTCACAGAAGTCCCCGGAAGAAAGATTGGTCCACGGAGGTGCGGCTTCCAACCGTTTATCTTTACCAAACTGGACGGCCACAGACCGTGATAATAGGCATCTACCCGCCGCCAACGGGCGGGAAGAGACCGATTTCATCCCCCGGCTGTAAAACGGTCTCATCAGGGCGCAAACGACCGTTCACATAAATCAGTTTAATCTCGTCCCGGGGCAATTGCAAGCGCTGCACAAGGAAAGCAATGGTCGTGCCCGTTGGCAGTTCCAACGGCTGCTTTTCTCCAATGGCCAGCTCCGGAAAATAATCTCGTAACGTGGCAAACAGTTTGACGTAAACTTTCATGGCTCGCGTCTTTCTTTAACGGCTATGGGCATTTGATGATATCCTGTGCCCAGAGACAATCGGCACAAGACGGATTCCAACCCCAACAGCCTTCATTCTCCTCACGCAAATCACACGTCTCGCGCAAATCGCAATCGGGACAAGAGGGGAAATGAAACGTGCGTACTTCGCCCCGAAAACGAGTATACGTCTCGGACATCCATATTTCCGCCAAAGTCTGCTCATTCACATTGCCCAAAGTATAGCGGCTGACATTCTTCTTGCGGCCGTCCAGTGCGTAGTAAGCGTAGTTGTGCGAAAGTGCGTAGCAAGGTACCACCGAACCATCCCAACCAACCACCGTAGCCCGATCGTGAATGAACTTGCAACGACGCTCGGCACTCCAGTGCATGCGGGGCAGATCCACCGTTCCCCAAAACATCCAATTCTCGTCGGAGACCGGCCAACTCGCCTGTTCTAATGGCAGCAAAGGCGATTGTGGGGCATACCCATAAAGTATTTCGTCCCGCAGCGATTCTGTGTAAGCGAGAACATTGGTCACAATCAGCCGAGAAGCCTGCAATTCAGCCATCAATTTGGGCATGGCCGGCAAATCTCCGATATTACTCTTCATAGCCACAAACTCGATTTCCAAAATCGGGTGCATGGCGCCGGTCTCTTTCTTGATCTGGTTGAATAGTTCCAAGTTGTGTAATACTTTCTGCAGGGCAACATCACGGATGCTCTCGAAAGTTTCCGGCCGGACGCCGTCAATGGAAACAACTAATTTATTCACGCCTAATTCGATCAACCGGCGAATACGCTTTTCATTCAGCAGCGTGCCATTACTGGCGACCGTCACAGCGTAATCGTGGGCGCGCATGGCCGCAATCATGTCAAAAGCATGGCGGTGAGACAGGGCCTCACCAAAGCCGGCGAACACGACTTCGCTGAGCTCCGGCAAATCGTTTACCTGCTCCACGATGTGCTGGAACGTGTCCATGGACATCGCTTCCCACGGATCGCCCCAGACATTACGGACGCACGTGGCACAATGCAAATTACAGTTGGTCGTCGGCTCGATGTAAAGCTTACGCACGTCAGGGCGACGTGGCAAAAGCACCACACCGTTTTCCGAGGCATCCAGCCAAAAATCATCACCAGGACGCAAATGACGCCGTTCGGCAAAATCTTCCGGTAGAGCAATTCGATAATCTTTTTGTAAACGTACTTTACTCATTTTCTATTCTTAGTTCACCTTCATTTTTTTAGCGTAACCGCAGCTACTCAGCAAAGTTCAGCAATTAATAATCGCTGCCACAGTTGCGAAACCGGCCGGCGCGGATTATATACTCATCGCTGCAAGCCGATTTTACAGACGTTGTCGCAACTTCCAGTCACTGGATTGCGTAGCTACCCTTTTGCACTGCTTAAGATAACATAATCCGAGAAAATGGCCAAACATAGTGCCTTGTTTAGCGTCTGGTGATCTTCCTCCGGCCATGAACAAAATGAACTGGCAACAGCGCACCGGCTGTGCTAAGATAAGGCTTGGAGAAATGAAGATGGACACGTTGCGCGGCATTGTTGAACGCATAACCTATTATAACGAGGAAAATGGCTACACGGTAGCCCGGCTGGCCCTGGAAAGCGGCGGGGACCGCATAACCGTCGTCGGCAACCTGTTAGGATTGAACATAGGAGAAGCCATCGAAGTGACCGGCCGCTGGCGCAATCATCCCAAATTCGGCCGCCAGTTTCAAGCTGAACGGTTCAGCGTCACGATGCCCAATACGTTGGTGGGGCTGGAAAAATACCTCGGCTCCGGATTGATCAAAGGCATTGGCCCGAAAATGGCGCATCGCATTGTAGCGAAATTCGGGTTGCAAACCATTGATGTCATTGAAACGCGACCGAAAAAACTGTTGGCCGTGTTAGGCATCGGCCCCAAGCGGGTGGCCATGGTCAAAGCTGCGTGGAACGCCCATCGTCAGATTAAAGAAGTGATGATCTTTTTGCAAGCGCGTGGTGTCAGCGCCGGTCTGGCCGTGAAAATATTCAAAGCTTATGGCAACGACGCCGTTCAGGTGGTGCAAAGTGATCCATACCGGTTGGCGCGGGAAGTTTACGGTATTGGCTTTATCACCGCTGACAAAATCGCCCAGGGCATGGGCATTCCAGTAGACGCCCCAGAACGGGTGGCGGCAGCGTTAGCTTATGTTTTGGGCCAACAAGCGAATCAGGGACATACTTATCTGCCGAGCTCGGCGCTGTTGCGAGAAGCAGCCCAATTGCTCGCTTTACCGGAGGAAAAGATACACCCCGCCTTGGATCTGTTGACCGAACAGGGCGAAATTCGCCGCCAACCATTACCCGGGGCGGAAACAGCGCCGGCCAACCAGGTTGCCGAGGAAGAAGCGGTCTACCTGACGCCGTTTTATTACGGCGAAATTGGCGTCACCAACCGGCTACAACGGTTGCTGCAAGTGGCTCGGGAACAAGCTGCGCATTCTCCTTTTCGCACTTTCCAAGATGAAGACTGGTCAGCGTCGTTCACGACTTGGGAAACGAAAACCGGCCTACATTTGAGCCGCGAGCAACGGTTGGCAGTGTACACGCCGTTACAAGAACCAATTACCGTGCTGACTGGCGGCCCCGGCACCGGTAAGACCACGACACTGCGGGCGCTAATTCACTTTTTGGAAGCCAAAAACTTGCGTTATGCTTTGGCCACGCCGACCGGCCGGGCAGCGAAACGGGTCGGAGAAGCAACAGGACGACCGGCCAGCACGCTGCACCGGCTCTTGGCTTTCTCACCACAGGACGGCACGTTCAAACATAACGAAGAAAATCCCCTGCCGGTGGATATGCTGGTCGTGGACGAAATCTCTATGCTGGACCTGCTCATGGCCAACCATTTACTGAAAGCGGTGCCGCCGGGCGCCCACTTGTTGTTGGTGGGCGATGCAGATCAGTTGCCGTCTGTGGGGGCGGGCAATGTCCTGCAAGATATCATCGCCTCCGAAACAGTATCCGTGATCCGGCTGCAAAAGATTTTCCGACAAGCAGAAGGCAGTTACATTATCAGTAACGCCCACCGCATCAACCAAGGACAAATGCCGGTGGTAGACGCTCAGCTTTCCCACGATTTCTTCTTTTTCAACGTGCCAGAACCGGAAGCAGCCGCGGCGATGGTGGTAGACTTAGTGAAGACACGCATCCCGGCCCGATTCGACTTGCCGCCGTCCGAGATCCAGGTGCTCAGTCCCATGCACCGTGGGTTCGCCGGCGTTGTGGCTTTGAACACGGCGTTACAAGCTGCTCTGAATCCGCCGGCACCGGGAAAGCCGGAATGGGCCAGCGGAGGACGCATTTACCGGTTGGGCGATCGGGTGATGCAGATTCGTAATAATTACGACAAGAATATCTACAACGGCGATTGGGGAGAAATCGTGGCCCTGGACCGGATCAACCAGCGGCTGCAAGTGCGCATCGACAACCGAATCGTGCCTTACGATATGCTGGATCTGGACGAGTTGGTGCACGCTTACGCTATCAGCATCCACAAAGCACAAGGATCGGAATACCCGGCCGTGGTCATTCCGCTATTGACCAGCCATTACCTGATGTTGCGCCGGAAATTGCTTTACACGGCCGTTAGCCGGGCCCGGCAGTTGGTAGTCATCGTGGGCAGTTGGCGAGCGCTACAGATCGCCATTCACAATGCGCAATCAGGGCAGCGCTACAGTGGCCTGGTCCAGAGGTTGCGGGAATCTATCCTGTATAGAAGCTCAACCTCTGCGAAAAGTTGAACGCCTACGTGGGAGATAAATGGCCACTCATGCATTGTCCACCGCCGGGCTTGTGGCCCACTCTTCCATCAATTGTTCCAAACGGGTTTCAACGCGTTGATATTCGTCGCCTAAGCGTTGTACTTCGGATAGCTGTTGATTCTGGCCGGCCAACGAAATAGCCCCACCCAGTTCCTCCAAACGCGTCTCCAATCGCTGGATATGTTCTTCCAGTGCAGCGAAGCGGGCGGCCTGTTTCTCCTGTTCTTTGCGTTGCCGACGTAACAACTTGCGCGTTTCATGCTGCTGTGCACCCTGACGAGCCTGGCGCTGCGGCTTCGCCGCTACCAATAGTCGCTCCCGATCCGCTAAGTAAGCGTCATAACCGCCGCGACTCACGTGCAAGGCTTCTCTTTCGATCCACCAAACCCGTGTGGCTAAAGCTTGCACCAAGAAACGATCGTGGGAGACGAAAAGGATTGTACCGTCGAAAGCAGCTAAAACGTCTTGCAAGATTTCCTGCGAAGGCAAATCCAAATGATTCGTCGGCTCGTCTAGCAGGAGTAAATTCGCTTTTTTCAGGGCTAACTGCGCCAGGATAAGGCGACTGCGCTGGCCACCACTGAGCGTTTTCACCGGCTGGAAAACATCGTCGCCGCGGAAAAGGAAGCGTCCCAGTAAGGAACGGGCTTGTTCCACCGGTACGTTTTGGACAGCGAGCAAGGCATCCAAAAGGGTCATCTCCGGGTCTAAATGGGCGTGCAATTGCGCCATGTAGCCAGGACGCACGCCGGCGCCCAGCCGGATTGTGCCTTGCTGCGGCGATAGTTCTGCCAGAATCGTGCGCAAAAAGGTCGTCTTACCGCTGCCGTTGGCGCCGATAATGGCAATTCGCTCTCCTCGCAAGAGTTGCAAATCCGGAGCATGGAACAGCGGCGCTGCATCCGGGTAGCCAATGACTAAGTCATGGGTGCCCAGCACCATATCACCGCTGCGCTGCTTGGCCTGCAGGGTCAGGCGAATTTGTTGCTCTTCCCGGGGCCGGCTGATGGCTTCGTCGCGCCGGAAGCGCTCTAAACGGGTGCGACGCCCTTGCGCTTCCTTGGTGCGCTGGCCGGCTAAATTGCGCCGAATGAAATCCTCCGTCTGAGCAATATATTGTTGCTGCGCTTCCCAGCGCCGGCGACGCTCCGCTAATCGCGCCTGGCGCTGCTGCCGGTAGTGGCTGTAGTGGCCGCGATATAGCTCGATCTCGCCGAAGGCCAATTCCCAGATACGGTTCGTCACTTTGTCCAAAAAATAGCGGTCGTGCGAGGCGACAATCATTTCCCCGGCCCAGTTCAACAACGCCGATTCCAGCCATTCTAACGCCGCCAGGTCTAAATGGTTCGTCGGTTCGTCCAACAGGAGCAATTCCGGACGGGAGAGGAGCAGTTGCGCCAGATAGGCCCGAGTGCGCTGGCCGCCGCTGAATTGACGCAACGATTGTTGGAACTGCGCCTCGGTGAAACCTAAGCCATGCAGCACCCGACGGATTTCGATTTCATATTCGTATCCGCCGGCCAGACGAAACTTTTCTTCCAGATCGCCATAGCGCGCCAAACGCTCCTCCGAAACATCATCGCGACTCAGTTCCCCCATAAGGGCATGAAGTGTTGCTTCTTGCTGGCGTAATTGGGCAAACGGACGCAACATAGCTTGCCAAAGGGTCTCATCGCCAGGCTCCGGTGGATCCTGGGGCAAATAGCCAATACGCAAAGCGCGTTTGTGGCGGATCCGACCGCCACTCGATTGTTCCTCCCCCGCGATGATGCGCAATAGCGTCGTTTTCCCTTCGCCGTTGGGCCCCACTAAGCCAATGCGGTCCGATGCTTCCACACGAAAATTCAAGCGCTCCAATACATCCAAGGCGCCGTAGCTTTTGCTGATATCGATTCCAGTCAAAACAGACATCTATATTTCTCCATGGCCCCAAGTATAAAGCAATCGCCGACCAATGACCAAAGCCATGAGCCGAAAGATAAACTGGGAAGCAACTTACCAATAAAAAGGACGCCGGGGGAGAGAAGAAAAGGGATGGAAATAGACTTTCGGCTCGAACATCGCTACATACTGTGTTAAATTTAGAATAGCTATATTAAGACGACACGATTTGACAATCTATAGAAGCATGATTATAATTTTAGCCATTACTAAATCTATTTTTTTGGTATACAAAACATGACAGCGGTACACGAAGATTATTTACGCACAATCTATATGTTGATGCAACGCGATGAGCGCCCCACCACGACAGCCATTGCCGAACAAATGGGTGTTTCGCCCGCGTCCGCAACGAATATGCTAAAGAAGTTGGCCGGGCTGGGGTTAGTAGACTACCACCCCTATCGTGGGGCCAAGTTATCCGTTGCAGGTGAGCGCATCGCCTTGGAGATTACCCGTCATCACCGGTTGTTAGAACTTTTTTGCAGCCAGGTGCTGGAAATGCCCTGGGATCAAGTAGATAAAGAGGCAGACCGGCTCGAACACGTCATCAGCGAAACGTTGGAAGAAGCTATTGCGCGCAAATTAGGCTATCCCAGCGTAGACCCGCATGGCGATCCCATCCCGAACAAAGACTTGAGTATGCCGGAATCAGGTGGCATACCGCTCATAATGCTGCCAACCGGACATTGCGCCGACATCGTGCGAGTTTTAGCCCAAGAGCCAGAACACTTACGTTATTTAGGATCACTGAGACTTTACCCCGGCCGCCAACTTCGTATCATTCAAAAAGCACCATTCGACGGCCCACTGCTGCTTACCATGGCCACCAACCAAGTCATGTTAGCTGCCGAGATGGCCGCGCAAATATTAGTGCAGGAAACAGCCTGTGCGGAAGGATAGTGTTCATTATAAGCTTATAGCACATAACCGAAACTATGAATAAGAATGCAGTGTGATTGCGGCCTACAACCGCTCCGATGGAGTCATCATTCACTACCAGAATTGAGGGCCGGGGGGGCATTTAGCCCAGCGACTAAAAGTCACGGCAACATCTGCAAAATCGCCCTACGGCGATTAGCTTGCAACCTGCGCAGGCGTTGATCGGCGTTCTATTTCTCGGAGGAGAGGGTAGCCGAGGGCAATGCCCTCGGCCACCCCCCAGAGAAGTTTATTTTCAAGGGAGTTATCATGAGCCTACGGCACACCACAGCGGATGAAAATCTACGGCTGGCGTCAAGCCTTTAGGTGGGTTGGTGGGTCTACCACCGGCTAAAGCCTCGATTCCGGTACGGCGGCAGGGTACGTCAA
>WFQU01000104.1 GCA_015486845.1 Anaerolineae bacterium
ATTTCTCTCCCTGCGTCCTCTGTGCTCTCGGCGGTGAACCTTTTTGCAGTAGAGTCTTTGTTCCGTGTACGATAATCTTATCGATAAGCGCTTACCACCATTCGATAACGAATGCACAACCAACGCCCAACAGTATCCCTAAAACCGCAGCTAATTCCGCGTTGACAAACGGGTGCTTGCTTTTTATCGGTTTAAGTGGTGGTGTGGCTTGCCCGACGCTTACCATGTGTCCTGCTGTCTTCATGTTATTCTGGAGTTTGGTTTCCTGGGAAACTAAGTTGTTATAATTCGTGAAAGCCAGTTTTTTGGCCTGAGTTAATTTTTCTTGAGTGTTTTGTTCTGTCTGTATCTCTTTTTGTATAGATAAAATTTGCGGATTCAGCGCGGCGGCGGTGTCATCGAATGCTTTCAAGCTATCTTGAATATCTTGGCGCATATTCTCTAAAAATTTAATGCGGTCTTCCATATTGTTTCCTGAGAATAAGGGTGTTTTATTGGTGACCTGGGTCTGGTACGCACTATTCCCTTTCATAGCTCTCATAAATAAGGACAGAACTGCCAAATCGTCACCGACAGAAGCATTGCCTGTACGCCGGCGCGAAAGCTGTTTATAAAGCAGATTTGTGTCTTTGAGTATGAGCGTTAAACTGCGTTGCTGGGTTAGATAATCAGCCTGACTTCGTTTTAGAGCATTGAGTTTGTTGCCGAGTGAAGCAGTCTGATTGTTGCCTTGGAATGTGTCTAAGTCGGCTTCAGTCTTGGTGAGCGTAGCTTTTGCTTGCTTAATCTGTGCCTGTAAAGCCGTTATCTTTGCTTCCTTTTCAGCATGATCCTTTGCATCGACTGTTTTGGCAAGCACATTTGTCCACGCGTTGACAATTCGTGCTGCGTCCTTTGCTGTATATCCCCGTGCTGTGAGGGTAATACTTCGACTGACTACGTGAACAGATACTAGGTTAGCCTTTAGAAGAGTGTCGTAAGAATCAATGCTGACGGGTTTTGGGTCTAAAGCGCTGAATAATGTTTGTAGGACGGAAGAACTTGTGGCGATAGAAGGGATGATAGAGCTGGCAATATTGGTATTATCCAATAAGACGCTATTCGCCTCGTATTGAACGGGTATCTTAGCTGAAATTGTATATGCTGCCACAGCGGTGATAATAGTGATAACGGTAATGAGCCACCACCATTTGCGTAGCACATTTACGTACTCCTGCAAATTTACGACAGTATTATCGCGATCGGTTGTAGTGGGCTTTTCTGCCAATTGTTGAATTCCTCCTAAGCATTGCGGGGGCTGCGCATACGCATTTTGTTGTTGGACTTTGGATTCCCTCACTAACTACGCACACGATACAATGTGACGTTGTAAATGTCAAATACGAATGGTTGGCAATTCCCGTAATAGCGCCAATGTGGAGAACGTAGAAGTGTGACACGATTTGAAGCTGCTGATCTTGCCGATAAAGGTGAACGCACGAACAGCCAGGCACTGTTGAGAATATCTGAGCCTGAGTTGCGACGTGCTGCAGAAAAAACCCGCCCTACGTAGGCAAGGCGGGTTGTTCTTGTTTCGAGCACTGATGGTCCCCGGACGGACTTGTTTAGAAAAGTCCTACTACTTTGCCGGTTTCGTCAATATCTACGTTCATGAACGCCGGCCTACTGGGTAAGCCGGGCATGGTACGCATGCTGCCGCAGAGCGGGTAGAGGAACCCTGCGCCAACTGAAGCACGGATATCTTCCACCGGCAGCATCCACCCTTTGGGAACGCCTTTCAGCTTTGGATTGTGGCTCAAAGAGAGGTGTGTCTTGGCCATGCAGATGGGCATTTTGTTATAGCCAAACTTTTCGTAAAGGGCAATCCTCTTATTGGCGGTAGCCGTGTACTCGACGCCATCAGCGCCGTAAATCTTGGTGGCGATGGTCTCGATCTTCTCTTTGATGGACGCATCTAACGGGTAGAGAAACCGGAAATTGCTCGGCTTATTGGCTGCGGCGATAACTGCTTCAGCCAGCTCCAGCGCACCGGCGCCGCCTTTAGCCCAAACATCAGAGACATAAGCACCTTCCGCCCCGGCCTCCACCGCTATCTTGCGCACCAGTTCGACTTCGTTATCCGTGTCCGTAGTGAAGCGGTTTACGGCTACAACCACTGGAATGCCGAACAACTTAGCATTCTCGATCTGCTTGACGAGGTTGGCCGCGCCTTTTTCCAAAACAGGTAGATTTTCCTCAATGAGCTCGGGGGGCAACGGCCGGCCGGCGATCACCCGGCCAGCGCCACCGTGCATTTTCAGCGCTCGGATCGTGGCGACCATGACCACGGCGTTAGGAACCAGGCCGGAGGTTCGACATTTGATGTCGAAGAATTTCTCCATGCCAATGTCGGCGCCAAAACCGGACTCGGTGACCACATAATCGGCCAATTTAATGGCGATTTGGTCGGCAATGACAGAGGAATTGCCGTGGGCTATGTTGGCGAAAGGCCCGGCGTGGACAAAAGCCGGCGTGTGTTCCAGGGTTTGTAACAAATTGGGCATGATGGCGTCTTTCATCAAAACCGTCATGGCGCCCGCCACGCCTAAGTCTTCCGTCGTGACAGGATTGCGCTTTTTGTCAGTGCCAATGACAATGCGGCCGATACGCTGGCGCATATCCTGTAAGTCGCTGGTCAACGCGAGGATAGCCATTAGCTCGGAAGCGACTGTGATATCATAGCCCGTTTCGCGCGGCCTCCCATCCGTTTTGGCACCCAGCCCGGAGACGATTTTGCGCATTTGGCGATCATTGACGTCGACTACCCGGTTCCAGGTAACACTGTAAGGATCGATATTGAGTCGATGCAAACCCATGGCCGCTAATTTCTCGTCGCTCAAGCGGCTTTCATGATAGATGCGAGCGTCAATGGCAGCAGCTAGAAGGTTATGGGCCACACCAACCGCGTGAATATCGCCAGTGAGGTGCAAATTGAAGTCTTCCATAGGAATAATCTGGGCGTAACCGCCGCCGGCGGCCCCGCCTTTGATGCCGAAAGTAGGCCCCATGGACGGTTGACGGATAACGGTGAATACCTTCTTGCCTAACCGGCCAATCGCCTGGCTTAAGCCAACTGTCGTCGTCGTTTTACCTTCGCCTAACGGGGTGGGTGTGATGGCCGTGACATCAATGTATTTGCCGTTGGGGTGGCTCTGGAGACGATCTAAAACATTGAGATGCACTTTAGCTTTATATTTACCGAAAAGCTCCAAGTCATCTTCCGTTAAACCAACTGAACGGGCAATTTCTAAAATAGGCTTGATCTCTGCCGCCTGGGCAATATCTAAATCGCTTAACATAACTTGTCCTCTCCTTTGAGAAATTTTAACGACAAAAAACGATGGGGGCCAAACTACATTAAAATTGTACCATTTGGTCAGAAGGGTGTCAATTAGGATTACAGCAATTTCCAATGTGTTAAGCTGAAGGCCGCCTCTGAAAATAAACTTCTCTGGGGGTAGCCGAGGGCATTGTCATCGGCTACCCTATCCTCCGAAAATAAAAATGGGGCGCAGATCAACGCAGGCTGCGCACGCAGATAAAAAACAGTGGTCCGGCGATTAGAAATCGCTGCTACAACTGTGAAACCTGCCTGCGCAGGTTGCATGCTAATCGCCGTAGGGCGATTTTGCTATTTTAGAAGTTCAACTTCTTCAAGAAGTTGAACTTCTAATCAAAGATAATCCCGCCGCCTTTTTCTCTTTCGAGGGCAGCGCCCTCGAGCTCCCGGCAGGGGAACTCCTACGGTTCCCCTCCAACCCTTCCGAAAAGCGTTCCCCCGGCTAGGCTGGTAAAATGAATTAAATAGGTCACTGGTCGCTGCTTAGGCAAGCCGGTCGCGCCGGCAATACGAATAATTTCTGTTCTCGGGCCTGGTTCACAATAGTGAATAGCATCAAACCGGTCCGAACTCG
The DNA here is from genome assembly GCA_015486845.1 of Anaerolineae bacterium. Lineage (GTDB taxonomy): Bacteria > Chloroflexota > Anaerolineae > JAADDB01 > JAADDB01 > WFQU01. Next base: position 3,954 of record WFQU01000104.1, read on the forward strand.
GACCGCCGACGATATGTCAGAACTGTTTGCCGACAGGATGGTGGTGGACAGCAGCGTGGCGAGAGCGTGTGCTGCCCGCAATGAACCAGATCCGGCGCAGCCGAGACCCTTTTTCAGGGGGTTTGGGGGAGAGATTTCCCCGTAGCATGATTTCTCAAGCCTGCGATACCCAATTAGTAGACAAACTCACGAATGTCGTAACGGGACAAAGTAGCTACCACACCCGCGGCGCGCAGCCTGGCCCGGATTGCGTTCTCTTGCCCTTGCATCGCCCGAATATTCAGGGGCAAGACGTTTTCCTCAGCAGCTAGCCGAACGTATTCCGAATTCTGATCGGGAAAGAATGGGGAAAAGTAGACAATATCCCGGCGCCCTAATTGCATTGCGGCCAACGCTTTCACGCTGTCCTGCACATGGGCAGCGCCGAAACGTTCCCCTCCCACGCCGATCATCAGCACGACGCCGGCATGCACCTGGCCGGCGTGCAGCCGTTTGACCGCATCGATTACCGCTGCGGCGTCGTTGGGTTTGCGCAGCCAGCGCAACAGCAGGTCGTGGCCGCTTTCTAAGCCGATGTAAACCCGGCGCAGGCCTAACGTAGCCAGCTTACGGAGTTCCGCCTCACTTTTGCGTAACACATCGTTGGCCGTGGCGAAAGCGTAAACGCCGTCGAACCAAATCGGGTGTTCCGCTTTGAACGTGCGCCGACCCGCCCCGGTCAAATCTTGCGGAATCATCACAAATTGCTGGGACAGATAGCGTAGCATTTCCACCAACAACGCTTGGCGGGTGATCAAGGCGTTGGCGTCAGCCATAAAAATCGTGTGGCGCATGGCTAAACCCCGGCCTAAAAACGCTTTCACTCTTTGCACATGGTCACGGAATTGGGACAAATTCTTCACCCGAAAAGGCCGGTGCCGGTAGAACGTGCAAAACGTACATTGGTTATACGAACATCCTTCGGTCGCCTGCACGACTAAAGCGAGGTATTGATCCGGCGGCATGATGGGGACCGGCTTGTAAACTTCGTAAAACCGTTCTTGTTCCCCCTCTAACCGGTTAACGTCCCATTTGGCCACGCGGGCCAGCCAATCTTCCACGGCCGCGGCGGGGAAATCAGCCGGTCGCGCGGTAGTGGGCGCGAAAAGCGTCGTGGCGATGGCGGTCGTCTCCGCCCACACTCGCCGGAAGAAGTCAACTCGCTCGGCGGCGGGCAAATACCGGCGCTGGCGATTATCTTTCCCGCGGCCGGGGCGTTTTGCCAAAATACGGTTGTCCAGCGTGCGGCGATAAGTCACCCCGTTCAGCCAGGCGCCGTAAGGGCGCCCTTCGCCGTCGAACGTGAAGCTTATTGCGCCCACCTGGCTCAAGGTCAATGTACCGCCGCCCAAAGAGACAGTGTAAAGTTGTTGGTTTTCATCCTGCAAAGTGTATGCCATGGCTGCCCCAAACGTGTACCTATGAAAGGCATTAGCATAGCAGTCGCCGGCCCGTGTGTCAATTTTTTGAACTTACACGCGACGCAACGCGATTGATTCTTTTGTGACCCGCGCCTATAATACGGACTTGCGCACACGGCAGGAGGATCGAAAACATCGGTCTGCCGGCCGGCGCTGTTGCACTTTCGTTCATAATAGATCAGGAGGGAACTTCCATGAGGAAATTATTAGCGACACCGCAGCCGCTGACACTGGCGGCTTTGATTTTGGACATGTTGCTCGCGTTCGTGCTTTCTGGACTGATGGCCGCATATTACGCCCGTTTCGGGGAGGCTCTCTCGAACCGGGTCAAATTTGCCAAACTACTTCCCTTTTTGACGCTCATCACCGTTTTAGTCATTTCCGTCATCAAATCGTCTTTAGCGCTTTCGTTAGGTTTAGTCGGTGCACTTTCTATCGTGCGTTTCCGCACCGCCATCAAAGAGCCGGAGGAACTGGTCTATCTTTTCCTGGCCATTGCGATTGGTTTAGGCATGGGGGCTGACCAACGCACGCCAACTTTGATCGCTGTTTCTCTCATTTTTGTGTTACTTATTCTGTCCAGGTTGCTCTCCCCCCGGCTGCAGCGGCGCAATTTATACGTGAATGTGCAACTGCCGGCGGGAAACGATAATGCTTCGGCGCCGTTTCATACCATTAACGACATTTTCAGCCAGCACGCCGATTTTGTGGACATGCGTCGCTTAGATCAGCACCAGGACACGCTGCAACTGACTTATTTTCTTAAATGTAAAGATCAAGCTGCGCTGGCCGGCATCATAGACGCCATGCAACATCAATTGCCGGGCAGCAGTCTCACTTTCGTGGATCAGAATAATATGCCGGGGGTGTAAGATGCGTATTAAGTCAGCTAATACGCAGCACGCGGAGAATTTCTGGGCCGGCAGCAAAACATGGCTGCGGTCGCGTTACGGGCTTTGGCAATTCGTTTTTGCCGTGCTGCTGGGCGTGCTCGTCGCAAGTTTTAGCATCGTAGAATTTAAGGCAGCCGGCCAACAATTATGGCGTCAGGTGGATCGCACTTTGCGCCCTGTGGCTTCGACCCCCGCGGTCCGCAATGATCTACCCATCGTCCATTTAGACATCGGCTTTGCCGCTTTCCAGTTTCTCTCGGCCAAGCGGCAAGAAGCGCTGCGGCGCGGCATTCTCATTAACAGCGACAGCGATTGGCAACAAGCAGCTATTCGCTACGGCGATCAAGCCATCCTGGTGCATATCAGGCTGAAAGGGGACTGGACCGACCATTTGCGGGATAAAAAATGGTCATTTCGTTTGAAGACGCGCAAAGGCAAGAAATTCATGGGCATGCGGGTTTTCGCTTTTCAAGCGCCGTATACCCGCAATTATCTCAACCAGTGGCTCTATTTCCAGGATTTGCGTGCTGCCGGCTTGATGACCCCGCGCTATTCGTTCATCAATTTGGTGGTGAACGGGGAAAGCTGGGGGATTTACGCCGTGGAGGAAGGCTTCTCCAAGGAGTTGCTGGAGTCGCAAGGGCGTCGTACCGGCGTTATTGTGCGCTTCAATGAGGATTTGAACTGGCTCTATCGCGCCGGCTTTGGGGATTCGTTGCAAGATCTGTTCCGCTCCAGTGTCGATACGGTGGGCTCGACGTTGCGGAGTGACGAATTCGCGCCGGTGGATGAATTCAACAGCACCAAAGTGGCCAGTGATCCAGCTTTGCGGGCACAGAGCCAGACGGCATTGGGCTTACTGCGCGGTTTTGAGCGTGGAAAACTTACCCTTTCACAGGTCTTCGATCCGGTTTCATTCGGCAAATATATGGCGCACAATAACCTTTGGTCGGAGCGCCACGGCCTATTCTGGAATAATGAGCGTTACTATTACAATCCTTTGACCTCCAAATTGGAGCCCATTGCTTACGATTCGTTGCCTTTGGCGGAATTCTACGGTCCTTTTACCGATCTGGCCCGGTACGACGACCCGCAGGTGATGCGCGCTTACGTGCAGGAAGTCAATCGCATCGCCAGGGCGGATTATTTGGCCGACTTCGAGGCTAAGTACAAGCCGGTTTACGACCACGACCGGCAGATTTTGGGACAGGAGTTCCCTCTCAAGGATATGCAACCGCCCTGGAACATGCTAACGGAACGGCAACATTTGCTGGTGCAAGCTTTGCACCCACCGCAAGCGGTGCAAGCTTATCTGGCTCCGAATCTGCCCGGGCAAACCGTGGCAATTCGCTTGGCCAATATCATCCGCTACCCGGTCATCCTGAAGCGGCTGCAAGTGGGGCACAACGCGTTGCCGGTGTCCAGCGATTGGGTGCAAGGGCAAGACCGTCAACTGTTATACGCGGCAATGCAGCCGGAAACTGTGCTGCGTTCTGCGCCGCAGGATAAGCCGCGCTATTTGACGCTGCGCGTGCCGACAACGGCGCTGCAAGCGTTGTTGCCACCGGGACACACGGTTTTTTCCGACACGATTCAGTTGATTACCAGCCTATACGCGGTCGGCGAGCCTATTACGACGACGGTTTTGCCCCATTATCCGCCCGTTCTGAGCCAACAAGTGTTGCCGAAGCGCCCATCAGTGGCAGAAGCTTTGGCCCGTTATCCGTTCTTGACCAGGGCCGAGGAGCCGGGCTTCTTAGAGCTAAAAAGCGGCCGCTGGCATGTGCCGGGCGATCTGATTTTGCCGGACCGGGTGGGGCTGATCGCTACGCAGCCGGTCACGTTGACTTTCGACAGCGGGGCGTTGTTGTTAGCCAACGGACCGTTGCGTTTGACCGGTCCCCGGCCGGAGAGCATCTATTTAGGGCCGGCGGGCGACCAATGGGCCGGCATCGCCGTGCTGAAAACAGGGGACACCGCCGGCTCGTGGCTGGAAAACGTGGTCATCAGCGGTACGGCTGGCATCAACCGCTCCGGCTGGATGACCAGCGGCGGCGTTACTTTCTATAAGAGTCCGTTCGTATTGCGTAATTGCCGCCTCATTTACAGTAAAGCCGCCGATAATATCAATATCGTGCACAGCCGGTTCGCGGCCTATAACACGGAATTCGCCCATACGACGGCTAAAGGGGGCGACGGTCTGGATGGTGATTTCGTGCGGGGGCGCATCGAAAACTGTGCTTTCCACGATTTAGGCGGCGATGGGGTCGATGTCAGTGGCAGTCAGGTGACTATTGATGGGGCGACTTTCCAGCACATGGCCGACAAAGGAATCTCCGCTGGAGAAAATAGTGTTGTCACGGCTACGCGGATCGTGGCGGACGATCTCACCATGGCGGTGGCCAGCAAAGATCTGTCACGCGTTCGGGTGGACGACATCACCATTTCCAACGCTTGGGTCGCCGGGCTAGCCGCTTATCAGAAAAAAGTGGAATATGGCCCCGCTGAATTGGTTGCTACGAATGTTCACTTCATGGATAGCTCACCGCAAATATTGGTACAAAAAGGGAGCAAAGGGAAAGTTAACAATATTGACGCGCCTACTGTGACGTTGGATGTTAAGACGTTTTACAAATGGCTGGCTGACATTTCTACCATGCAGCCTTTGGGTTATCGTTTCGGCAAGGCTATCACGCTGCAAGGGATGACGCTGCTGACGCACAAAGTGAAGATGCAGCATAATCTGGTACTTTCTTTTTACTGGAGGGCCATGGCCAAACCGGACCGTGACTATACTATCTTCATTCACGTCCTGGATAGCAGCGGAAAAATGGTTGCACAGCAGGATGTCATGCCGGCCAACAACGCTTCGCATACTTCCGGCTGGCAGCCAGGGCAGTTCGTGGCCGATTTGCACACGATTCCGCTGCCGATAGAAGCTATGCCGGGTGAATACCAGATCGTCATGGGGATGTACAACTGGAAGAATGGTGTGCGTTTGCCGGCTTTGGCGCCGGACGGCCAAGAATTCAAGGACGATATCGTTCCTTTGCCGGTGACGTTCAAGGTGGTGCCGTGAGTGATCAGCCGTTGCGCTATGAAGTGAAATTGGTCTGTGCGGAAACTTATTTGGACGACGTGCGGATGTGGACGCGTCTGCATCCAGCCGCGTTTTTCGAAGCATATCCGCCCCGGCAGGTGAATAGCCTCTATTTTGATAGTTTTGAAGTCGGTGCGTTCAACGATAATTTGGACGGGGTGAGCCAGCGCGATAAATTGCGTTTGCGTTGGTACGGCGCAGATATGGTCAACGTCCAAGGAATTTTGGAACTGAAAAGCCGGCGCAGTCATTTGGGCGCGAAAGCGTACTATCCGTTAACCACGGTGCTGGATTTCGGTCAGATGTCTTGGGCCGAGATTGTCCAAGCATTGCACACTGAACTGGACATGAAATTTAAGCCGTGGTTGGAACAATTTCCTCATCCTTATCTGATTACTTCCTACCAGCGAGAATATTACGAGACGACAGATCGGGTCGTGCGCTTGACTATCGATTATAACTTATTGACGTACGAACAATGGTTGTCCACGTCGCCGAATTTGACCTTGTCATCAACATTGGCCGCGCTGGTGGTGGAGGTGAAAGCGCCGCGCGAGCATTACCGCCGGGTTTCCGATATTCTCTCCTCCATTCCTTTGCGCGTTAGCAAAAACTCAAAATACGTCAATGGGGTTTTGCAGAATTTGAGTGGGTTGTAATTACTGCCTGCTGCGAAACTACTCAGCCTTAGCTAAATAGAACGCCAGTTATGCAGATTTCACGCAGGTACCCGCAGATAAATCAGAAAAGATCAGTGAAAATCAGCGTTTATTTACTTCCTATTGTTGGGAAAGCTGAGTAATTTGACAATGCCACAGCCAGGGCCACGTCGGAGGCTGAAAGGGTGGCCGAAGGCAATGCCTTCAGCTACCCATCTTTTTACCCCGACCGGCGCGAATCAAGGCGGCCGCGGGCAAGATTTTTTCGATTGTTATTGACCTTGTGTTGTCCATCCAAGGAGGCGCTTAGCTGCGCTGGATGCGTCCATATATCATTATTTTCGGGGAGGGATATAACATGAAAGGAAATCGGTCGTTCATCGTTGTTCTCGGCACGTTGTTGCTACTGGCTCTCGGCACAGGTTGGATTCACGCCCAGGGTGTTATTTCTGCCGATGCAAGTACGGCAGAAAACATGGTCAATAGCCAAATCGCTTACCAGGGTGTTTTACGGGAAGGTGGCACGCCGGTCACTGGCTCTCGGAATATCGTTTTTAACTTTTTCAACAATAACCGTTGCAGCAATACGCCGGTAGAAACCGTGGTCAAGGACCATGTGCCGGTTATTAACGGCTTATTCAATGCTAATTTGCCGGTGGATAGCAGCAAATTCAACGGCCAAGGCATCTGGCTGCAGGTGCAAGTTGGTAGTGTGAGCCTGGGTTGTGAAGCGATTGCGGTGGTGCCATACGCGCTTTCTTTGCGGCCCGGAGCAAAGATTATCGGTAATCTGAGCGATGATAGCGCACTGCACGCAGAGAACCGAGCTACGGCAGGGAACAGCAATGGTGTCAGTGGGACCGCTTTTTCGGCGCAAGGGAGCGGCGTTAGCGGCGTGAATCTCGGCAATGGCCACGGCGTCAGCGCCCTGAGCAACGGGGCCGGGGCGAATGGGGCAGCTCTTTCCGCCGTGAATCCGGCTGATAACGGCATTGCGGCCATAGCCATTAACCATAGTGACGGTAACCCGACATTGATCGTTCGCAACAACGGTAACGGCCCGTTATGGCAGGGCTTTGGGGTTAGCGGCAACCAACCCAATTTCCAGGTGGGGAATAACGGCAGCGTGCGCAGCAGCGCCGATAGTTACATTTTCGTCCCCGGCACCGAGATCCGGGTGCACGAATCCACACCGGACCTGCATATTGGCATCCACAGCAAAGGTTATGCCCGGCTGTCGCCAAACTACGCCGGGAACCGCTTCATCGTCATTGCGGCCACACTGCCCTCTATTTTGTACGGACAGCCGGTGACTATCAAGGAGATCCGCATTTACTACCAGACCAGCGACAGCCGCAGCTATATTTACTTGAATCGAATTTTCCGCTCCATTGGCAGTGAAGATGATGGCACGTATTATCTCATCGCCGAGGATAAGGGCGTTCACGACAGTACCAGCTATTCTAGCTACGCGCTGGTGCCGTTTGGCCACGCTACCATGAGCACTGATATGGGCTTTCTTTCCGCCAAGATCCGGCTGCATTTTGACAACCCGAATGACGTCATTACCATCGGTGGCATGCGGATTCGCTTAGGCCACCAGGGGTGAGAGGGAGCGTGATGCGAAAGAAAAATAAGGGTTTCCTATTAGTGGCTATTTTGTTGCTATTTTTCACCATGGCTATGGCCGGCGGCAGCGGTATAGACCTTTCCTGGCATCATTTCCCCGGCGGGGCGGGGCACATCGCAGCCGGTAGCTACACCTTGGATAGCAGCATCGGCATGCCGGTGGTGGGACAAGCGCAATCCGGTGCGTTGACCCTTTGCACCGGATTCTGGTGTGTCCAGGGGCCGCCGGCATTGGGGCAGCGCCTCTATTTGCCGGCCGTTGTCCACAAAGCCCCTTGAATTAGTACCTTACTATCGAAATTCTTGTACACAGTGCAAAAACTTAACGCTAAGACGCAAAAGGTGCTAGGCGCTAAGAAGAATATAAAATATTTATTCCTTTGTCCTTGAATAGGGATAGCAAAAGCGACAGTATAAAACGGAGAAAACGAGCAAAAAGAGAATTAAAACAATGGTTCCGCTGAAAATAAAAATGGGACGTTGATCAACGCTGATGCGCGCTGATCAACGCTGATCTCAAATAAATTAGGCCAGCAATACGAAAATAGTTTCCTCGAAATCAATTGACGCGCTGGCATCGAGGCTGTAACCGGTGGTGGACCTACCAACTCACCTAAAGGCTTGACGACAGCGGCCCCCATGCCCGGGGCTAAAAGCCGCCGGGCTACATTAAGCCTAAGCCCGCTGAAGCGGGCTGCCTCACCAAAGCCCCCTTTCAGGGGGCTTTCTCACTCTGTAGCACGGAGCTTTGAGCTCCGTGCGTCCCTTGGCCCCCAATTCTGTGGGTGGTGTTTCTCTCCCCAAGGTTGGGGGGGGGGATAGGGCGCGTTTTCAGCCGCCGTGGTGTGCCTGTCTGCGTGCCCGTACAGGTAGGCCGCCGGCTCATGCTGACTCCCTTGCGAATTAGGCGCGGCGACCGCTTTTGCTGTAAAATGAATTATCTTTTTGTAGATGTTGCCGAATAGTTGCACGAGCGGCAAAACTTGGCTAAAGGGGTGTTTTTTGAAGCGTTGGCAGTTCTGGTTGGGCATGGCGATCAGTGTCATTCTTATCTATAAAGCGATGGCGGGCCTGCATTTGGCGGAAACCTGGGCTGTTTTGGAACATGCCCAATATCTTTGGCTCATTCCGGCGGTGTTGATTTACTTCGTAGCTGTTTGGTTCCGCACCTGGCGTTGGCATTATTTGCTACGACCGTTGGGGAAAGTACCTTTGCCGGAGCTTTTTCCCGTAGTGTGCATTGGCTACATGGGCAACAATGTTTACCCTTTTCGCATTGGCGAATTGATTCGTTCTTACGTCCTGCGCCGGCGCACCCAGATTAGCATGAGTGCATCGCTGGCCACCATTATCGTGGAACGTGTCCTGGATGGACTGGTTATGCTGCTGTTTGTCTTCGTGGCGCTGCCTTTTTCGCCGATGCCGCTGGAGTACCGTAACGCGGTGATCTTTTTTAGTGTGATTTTCTTGGGTGCATTGATTGTTTTTCTGTGGCTGGCTGCCCAGCCGGATAAAGCTACGGCGGCTTACCGATGGTTCGGCGAGCGTTTTCTGCCGGAAAAATGGCATCTCAAACTGGATCCGCTGGTGGGACGTTTTCTCACCGGATTGCATTCACTGCGCCGGGGGCAAGATGTGTTGCTTATTTTTTTTACTTCGGTGCTCATCTGGCTAACGGAAACCGGCAAATATTGGCTTGTCATGCATGCTTTCCCGTTTCACGTCTCGTTCATCACGCTGATGCTGATGAACGGCATTGTCAATTTGGCCACGACGTTGCCTTCGGCGCCAGGTTATGTGGGCACATTTGACACGCCGGGGATCGAGGTATTGGTGGCATTCAATGTACGGCGCTCCATCGCTACCGGTTATACATTCGTGTTGCATGCTGCGCTCTGGCTGCCCATTACGTTGCTTGGCGCTTATTACATGTGGCGAGAGAATATTTCCTGGTCTGAATTCTCGCATGTTTCATCTACAGAAGAATCTTAATGTTGTCCGGCGACTAAAAGTCGCAGCAACTTCTGCAAAATCGCCCCGCGGCGATGGGCGGGTACCCTGCGTGGGCAGGTTTTGCAATGGTAGCAGCGATTTTCAATCACCGGATGATAGATTTTGTCAACGAGATGAGTTAGAGCAAATTACAATAGCGGAGGTTTACCATGAAAAATATTTGTGTCATCGGTACGGGGTATGTGGGTTTGGTAACCGGTACTGTTTTTGCCGATTTAGGCAACAATGTGACTTGTTTGGACATTGACGAGCCCAAGATCAAAGCGCTGCAGGCAGGAAAAATCCCTATTTACGAGCCTGGCCTGGAAGAAGTGGTAGAGCGTAATATGAAAGTGGGGCGGTTGCACTTTACCACTTCTTATGAAGAGGCGTTGGCGGAGGCGGAATTTGCTTTCATTGCTGTAGGCACGCCGGAAGGTGCTGAGGGAGAAGCCGATTTACGCTATGTGCGTATGGCGGCGGAAAGCATTGCCTTGAATATGAATCATCCTTTGATTATCATTAACAAAAGCACTGTGCCAGTGGGTACCGGCGACTTTGTGGCGGATATCGTGCGCAAATACCAGCCATCCCCCATCGACTTTTCTGTAGTTTCCAACCCTGAATTCCTACGCGAAGGCTCGGCTTTAAACGATACGCTGCACCCGGATCGTATTGTGCTTGGCTCCACCGATCGGGACGCGGCGGAAAAAGTTGCCCAGTTACACCTTTCCCTGCGCGCACCCATCGTGGTCACCGATCTGCGCACCGCCGAGATGATCAAATACGCTTCCAATGCGTTTTTAGCCACGCGTATTTCGTTTATTAATGAAATCGCCGCTATTTGTGAGCGCTTAGGCGCGGATGTCAAAGAAGTGGCGGTTGGCATGGGTTATGACAAGCGTATCGGCCACTATTTCTTGGATGCGGGCTTAGGCTACGGCGGTTCTTGTTTCCCCAAAGACGTGAAAGCGCTGGAGCACATGGCGCTGATTCACGGCGCCCATCCACAACTATTGCGGGCTGTTATGGAAATTAACCATGACCAGCGTCGGCACGCAGTTTTGCTCTTGCGAGAATTATTGGGTGGTTCTTTGCAGGAAAAAGTCGTCGGCTTGCTGGGGCTCTCTTTCAAGCCGAATACTGATGATATGCGGGAAGCACCTTCTGTGGATATTGCCCATTTGTTAGCTCACGAAGGCGTGACAGTGCGCGGTTATGATCCGGTGGCCGCCGAGAACATGACATCGCTTATGCCGGACTTGCAATTGGCCGAGACGCCTTATGCGTTGGCGGAGGGGTGTGATGCGTTAGTCTTAGTGACGGAGTGGAACGAGTTCAAGAATTTAGATATGAAACGGATTAAGGCGGCTATGCGGGGCAATGTCCTGGTGGATGGACGGAATCTGTATGATCCCCAGTGGATGCGAGAACAGGGCTTCGTTTATCGGGGTATTGGCCGCGGTTATAATGGTGATACCATGGAAGTGATCTGAGGCGAACAAATGGGACTATTGCAAGGCGTGCAGCGGTTTCGGCTGGATAACGGCCTGACATTGCTGCTCAAAGAGGTGCACAGCGCCCCGGTGATCAGCTTTTGGGTCTGGTACCGGGTGGGCAGTCGCAATGAAGTGCCCGGCATTACTGGCATTTCGCACTGGGTGGAGCATATGCAATTTAAAGGGACGAAGCGGTTCCCGGCGGGCACGTACGACCGGCTTTTCTCCCGCGAGGGTGGTGTTTTCAATGCTATGACCTGGATGGACTACACCGCTTTTTTCGAGACTTTGCCAGCGGAGCGCATCAACCTGTCGTTGGATGTGGAATCAGACCGCATGGTCAATTCTGTTTATGATCCGGAAGAGGTGGCTTCGGAACGGACGGTGATTATTTCGGAACGCAGCATGTACGAGAACCAGCCGACGTTCCTTTTGGGCGAAGAGGTGCAGAATTTAGCGATTAAAGCGCATCCGTACCATCACGAGGTCATTGGTTGGCTTTCTGATTTACATACTATGACCCGCGACGACCTTTATAATCATTATCGGCGCTATTACAGGCCGAATAATGCGGTGGCCGTGGCAGTGGGCGATTTTCGCACAGCGGAGATGGTCGATGCGGTGAAGAAGTATTTCGCTGGCTTGCCGAAACGGGATTTGCCGGCGCAGTCAGTTGTGGCAGAGCCGGCCCAACGGGGCGAGCGGCGGGTTATTTTGCCGGGCACCGGGCAGGTGGCCTATGTGAATTTAGCGTTTCACGCGCCGGCGGCACTTTCGGAGGACTATTTTCCCATGGTGGTGTTGGACGGTATTTTGAGTGGGGCGAAAAGCGTGGGCGGACAGAGTGTAATGACCGGGCGCTCGGCGCGAATTTATCGTTCGTTGGTGAATAGCGGTCTTGCCGTGGGCGCTGATTCCTGGTTTACGGCGACGCTGGATCCTTTCTTGTTTTTCCTTGCTGCAACGGTCGCTCCGGACAGAACGCCGGAAGAAGCTGAGAGAACATTCTGGCAGGAGATCGACCGGGTGCAAAATGAGCTGGTTAGCTCCGAGGAATTGGCAAAGGTGTTGAAGCAGAGCAAAGCACAATTTATTTACAGCAACGAGAGCGTGACCAGCCAGGCACGTTGGCTGGGTTTCAGTGAAGTAATCGCTTCTTTGGACTGGTTCGATACTTATTTAGAACAGTTGGCTGCGGTGGACGCAGCCGCCGTCCAACGGGTGGCACAGACTTATTTACAGCGTAAACAGTGCACTGTGGGCTATTATTTGCCGGAGCAAACAGCTAAGGAGGTGGCAGATGCATGAGTCATCGTTGCCTAACAGCCAGAATATCGTTCGCCATGAATTGGCTAACGGTCTGATGCTGCTGATCCGGGAGAATCACGCTGTGCCTACGGTGGAGGTAGAAGGAACGGTAGCTGTGGGCAGCGTACACGAGATGATGCGTGATGCTGGCTTAGCGGCGTTGACGGCACGGATGTTGCGCCGGGGTACGAAGAATTATTCTTTTGAGCAGCTGAACGACATTTTGGAGGGTGTTGGTGCCAGCATTGAGGTTTCGGCCGGCCGTCGGGGAACTTCTGTGCACGGAACGGCACTTAGCGAGGATTTGTCGTTGCTGGTGACGCTGTTGGCGGACGTATTGCAAAAGCCTACTTTCCCGGCCGATCAGTTTCATATTGTGCAAAAGCAGACGTTAGCACAGCTTCAGGAACAGTTGAACGATACCGGTGCCATGGCTTCATTGACTTTCCGCACGTTGCTCTATCCTTTTGGGCATCCTAATGCCAGGAATATTTTGGGCGATCCGCAGACAGTGCACCGGTTGCAGCCGTTGGATGTGGCGCAGTTTTATGCGTTGAATTTCACACCCCATGGTGCCCATTTGGTGGTGGTTGGCGATGTCGATGCGCGCGAAGTTATCGCACTCGTCGAAGATGCTTTCGGCGGTTGGCGGGGCGGGGATACGACCCAGCCGGATTTGCCGGAGGTTTTGCCGCCCCGGGAAGTGCGCCGGCGAAAGGTGGTCATGCCGGATAAAACGCAAAGTGATATTGTTTTGGGGTGGTTGGGTGTGCACCGTCTGGATCCGGATTGGATGATGGTCAATGTCGCCAATACGCTGCTGGGCCGTTTCGGCATGGGCGGTCGCTTGGGCGATTCCGTGCGGGAGAAGCAGGGACTGGCATATTATGTATATAGTTCTGCTGAGGCGGGCCTGGATGCCGGACCATGGCTAACCGCGGCCGGCGTGGCGCCGCAAGCTGTCAATCAGGCCATTCATTCGATCTTGACGGAGGTCAAGCGGCTGCAGGATGAGCCGGTGTCGGCGGAAGAATTGACCGATAGCCAGTCGTACATTTCCGGTGTGCTGCCGTTGCAGTTGGAAACGAACAGGGGGGTCGCTAACGTGATTTCCAACATGGAATGGTATAATCTTGGCTTAGATTATCTGTTAAGTTACAGCGATGCGGTTTGGCAGGTGACGCCGGTGGATGTACAACGGGTGGCGCAGAAGTACCTTGATTCGGAGGTTTACGTGCTGGCGACGGCGGGGCCAGTTCCGCCGGCGGGGAAATAATCGTGTTGGCGACCGGTGTGGACTTGGTGCGGGTAGAACGTGTAGCCCGGCTCTGTCAACGCCGGGGTGAACAACTCCGCGATCGCCTTTTCACGGAGCGAGAATGGAATGAAGCACGCGGGCGGCCAGAATCTTTGGCCGTCCGTTTTGCAGCAAAAGAGGCGGTAGCAAAAGCTATGGGGACCGGTTTCCGGAATGGTTTGCGCTGGCAGGAGATCGAGGTCTGTTTGGATGATCTGGGCGCGCCGCGGGTTTGTTTGTATGGCCGGGCGGGAGAAGCTGCCCGAGCGTTAGGTTGGGCCGAGTGGTCGTTGAGCTTATCGCACACCGCTGAGTACGCGGTGGCTTTTTTCGTAGCTTCTGGTTCTGAGGGGAAAGGGAGTTTATAGCTGTGCAGGAAAGCTTGTACCGGCAGCGCAGAAAGCAAGTCGAGCCCATCTGGCGGGCGGCGCTGGCCGCTGTGGAGCCGCAAGCGGCCGTGCTGCGGGCCGCGCAGCGCCGGGGTGATGTGTTGCAGGTGGCCGGGCGGCGCTATGATCTGGACGTCTACCGCCATGTTTACCTCATCGGCATGGGCAAAGCAGCCGCGCCCATGGCCCAGGCGGCAGAATCGCTCCTGGGTGACCGTTTGACCGATGGCGTGGTGGTGGTGAAGCGGGGGCACGAGGCAGCGTTGCAATATTGCCGGCTCTATTCCGCCGGCCATCCTATTCCGGATGAAGCGGGCGTGGCAGCAACGCGAGAGGCTGTGGCCCTGGCGCAACGCGCTGGCGCTGATGATCTACTGATCGTCTTGATTTCCGGCGGCGGTTCGGCGCTCTTCACGGCGCCGGCGCCAGGATTGACTTTAGCTGATTTGCAGCAAACAACTGATCTATTCTTGCGAGCGGGGACGACGATCCAGGAATTGAACGCGGTGCGCAAGCACCTTTCGGCGGTCAAAGGGGGGCGGTTGGCGGCGCTGGCGTCCCCGGCGACAGTGGTCACGTTGGTATTATCGGACGTGGTGGGCAGTCCGTTGGACAGTATCGCTTCCGGCCCGCTGGTTCCGGATAGCACGACGTTTGCCGACGTGGACGAAGTGCTGCGCCGTTACGGTTTGTGGAAACGGTTACCACGGCAGGTGCAGGCTTATCTTCAATCTGGCTTGTCCGGCCAGGCGCCGGAGACACCTAAAGCAGGCGATACCGTTTTCTGGCGGGTGCAGACGGTTGTGGTGGCGGATAATCGCATTGCCGCGCTTGCTGCGCTGCGTGCAGCGGGACAAGCTGGCTTCCACACGCTTCTGTTGACGACGTTTTTGGAAGGTGAAGCGCGCGAGGTGGCTAAGGTGTTGGCCGCGTTGGTCAAAGAGGAAGTCCGTTACCGGGCGCCGCTTGCTTTGCCGGCCTGTATCATCGCCGGCGGCGAAACGACAGTCACCGTGCGCGGGAACGGCAAGGGTGGGCGGAATCAGGAGTTGGCGCTGGCCGGGGCTATCGCGTTGGCCGGCTGGCCAGATTTCCTGTTGGTGACCTTGGCTACCGACGGCAATGATGGCCCGACCGACGCGGCCGGCGGCATGGTGGACGGCGATACGGTCGATCGGGGCGCAGCGGTCGGGTTGTCGGCGGCTGACTGTTTGGCCGATAATGACGCTTACCATTTTTTGCAGGCTACGGGCGCGTTGCTGCGCACCGGCCCCACGAACACGAATGTCAACGATTTAGCGTTTCTTTTTGTTTTCCCGGAGGCGTGAATGGCGGATCAAGCGCAGATGGAGGCGTTGATCGAGGCAGCGTTGCGGCCTTATGCCGGGCGTCCGTTGAGAACGGGGGAGCCACGTCGGGCGGCGGTGCTGCTGCCGTTACAATGGGCGCCCTCCGGCTGGGAGGTGCTGTTTTTGCGCCGGCCGGCCACGCTGAACGATCACCCAGGGGAGGTGGCTTTCCCCGGCGGCATGGTTGATCCGGCGGACGAGAATGCCGAGGCGACGGCATTGCGAGAAGCTCGGGAGGAATTAGGCTTGCGCCACGTGCAGGTGATCGGCCTGTTGCCCCAGTGCCGGACGTACACGTCCAATGTGCTGGTGACGGTTGTGGTGGGCGTTGTGCCGCTGGACGAGCCGCTGCGTCCCAATCCGACGGAAGTGGCGCGGGTGTTTCGGGTGCCGCTGGACTATTTGGCCGCGCCGGGGCATGTGCGCCGGGAAGAGAAGCTGTTGCGCGGCGAGCGGGTGACTGTCTACTTCATAGTGCATGATGGTGAGTTGATTTGGGGCTTTACTGGGCGGGCCGTAATGCGCTTTGTGGAACTTTGGCGGGCCGGGCGAATTGCCCTGCCGGAGTAACAGCGCCGGGCTATTTTGACAAAAAGGGGCCGGCGCGTATAATAGGCATCGTTGTTGGGGACGTAGTGTAGCGGTTAACATGCTGGCCTGTCAAGCCAGAGATCGCGGGTTCAAATCCCGTCGTCCCCG
>WFQU01000105.1 GCA_015486845.1 Anaerolineae bacterium
GCCGCACCGGAGTGGAGGCTTTAGCCGGTGTCGCCGAGCGCCGACGCGGGTCGGCGTAGTCGCGACTACGCAGGCGATCGCTCGGCTACAAGCTCCTCTGTGGCGGCGTACTTGCTGACAGCTACTGGCTGTCGGCTACCGGCTTATTTTCATCCGCTGTGGTGTGCCGCAGGCTCATGATAACTCCCTTGAAAATAAAAATGGGACGCAGATCAACGCAGGCTGCGCACGCAGATAAAAATCAGATCAAAAAACTTGTTTTGTTACGGCGTCACGACCACAGTCCCTTTTAGAAGTTCAACTTCTCGCAGAAGTTGAACTTCTAATCGATGGCGTTCTCTGCCCGGGTGCTGCGAAACCTGCCTGCGCAGTTTGCATGTTAATCGCCCTACGGCGATTTTGCAGATGTTGCCGTGATTTTTAGTCACTGGGCCGAGTCGTTAGTCCCGGCCCCCAATTCTGGGAACGTTTTCAGCCGCTGTGCTGTCCCCCGGCACCACTCTCCCACGTTTCCATTTGACGCATCCTCGTTTCGCGCTCGATATACCATTTACGCCGCTGCCGGATATGTCGCAGAGCTTCTCGCAAGGCTTGTTCGTCACCGGATTGCAAAAGCGCGCGCAGGGTGGACAGTGTTTCCTGATATTGGTCTAAAAGCTGCAAAACCGACTCACGGTTAGTCTGCAAAATATCCAGCAGCATTGTGACGTTGCTGCCGGCCAGGCGTGATGTATCGCGAAAACCACTGGCAGCCACTTCCCAGAGCAACGGGTCTTCCTGGCTCGTGACATCGGCTGTGGCCATGAGCGCTGCCGATGCTAAATAGGGCAAATGGCTGACAACCGCTACCAACCGGTCGTGACGTTGGGCGTCTAAACGCAATGGCCGGGCACCTACTGATGTTGCTACTTCCCGGGCGATGCTCAGCGCCCAAGGCGAACTGTTCGGCAATGAACAGAGGACGAACGTACTGTGGCGAAACAGTGTAGCCTCACCTGCGGCCCAGCCGGCCTGTTCCTTGCCACACATCGGGTGGCCGCCTACCGCTTCGATTCCGTCTGGCAAGTTGGCCAGCGCCTGGCAGATGACCGTCTTCGTACTACCTAAGTCCATGACCAAACTGCCTTGCGGCAGAGTGGAACCGGTCTCCCGCAAAAAGCGCACGATTGCCCGCACTGGCAGTGCCAATATTAGCAGATCTACTATTTTGGGAAACGGCCAGCGCGTCGCACCCGCATTGATGACCGACGCTTGTTGCGCCTGTTGTACCGTTTCTCGATCATGATCCAAACCGAGGATTTGCAGGTTCGGGTAAGCATGACGCAATGCGCGGGCCAACGACCCACCCATTAATCCCAGTCCGACGATGCCGATGGATAGATCGGCTAACCGTTTTTCATGTTGTTTCGCGTCGAAAACGCGCCTCCTAACCTGGACAAGCCAGAACTAAAAGATTCAATGCCAAGCTGTAAAGGGGCAAAGGTTTTTTACCTTCTTTGCGCTTTTCCTTGTTCAGACATTAAATTCCTCACAGAAGTTGAATGTCTAAAGGGATGTGATGGTTACGTGCTGTCGTAATCTTGGTCAGCGCCGGCGAGATCAATCTGTTTCCCGATCGTGAATGTTCTCATGGTCTAACAAGTCATGGATGGCATGCACATTTCGCATCAGCTCGGCGAACCGTTTCGGCTTCAAACTCTGGGCACCGTCGGAAAGGGCTTCGTCGGGGTGTGGATGTACTTCGATAATGAGACCATTGGCCCCGGCCGCGATAATGGCCCGTGCAATCGGCCCCACCAACTCCCATTTGCCGGTACCGTGGCTGGGATCACCAATGATGGGTAAATGCGTCAAATTGCGCATAGCCGGTATGGCATTGATGTCCAGGGTGTTGCGTGTGTATGGTTCGAAAGTGCGGATGCCCCGTTCGCAGAGCGCTACCCGGTCATTACCGTTGCTTAGGATGTACTCCGCCGCCATTAACCATTCTTGCATGGTGCTCATCATGCCACGCTTGAGCAAAACAGGCTTGTTGACTTTGCCTACTGCTTGTAGCAAAGCGTAATTTTGCATGCTACGGGCGCCGATTTGCAGCATGTCGGCGTATTCCGCTACCAGCGGCACGAGATCCGGCGACATGACTTCGGTGACCACTGGCATGTCATAACGCTCTCGTGCCTCTGCCAGAATTTCCAGGCCGCGCAGTCCTAATCCCTGGAATGAATACGGCGATGTGCGCGGTTTGTAAGCACCGCCCCGCAGGATTTGGGCGCCGGCCTCTTTGACCGCTGCTGCCGTTTCTAAAAGTTGCTCGCGGCTTTCCACGGAACACGGTCCGGCCATAATGGTCAAATGGTGGCCGCCAATGGGGACCCCGTGTACTTCGAAAACGGTGTCTTCCGGATGAAAATCCCGGCTGGCAATCTTGAACGGGTGCAATACTCGTACTGCTTTTTCTACGCCGGCCATCACTTCGAAATTCATTGGCTCCAGCCGGCGGTCTGCTCCCACGACGCCGATGATGGTGCGTTCTGCGCCGGTGGAGAGGTGTGTATTGAACCCTAGCTTGTGAATACGTTGAACGACAGCATCGATTTCGTCTTGCTCTGCATGTACTTTCATCACGACAATCATTGTTCTTCTCCTATGAAAATAAAATGGGACGCAGATAAATGCAAGCTGCGCACGCAGATAAAAAATCAGATCAAAAAAACTTGTTTCGTTACGGCGTCACGACCGCAGTAATCTTTACCGTCTTTCCTGGAAAATAGAATGCCGATCAACGCAGTCTGCCTTGTCCGGCGATTAGCTTGCAACCTGCGCAGGCAGGTTTCGCGGTTGTAGCATGACTTTGCCTATGGGCGATGCCTGGCCGAAAGATAATCCTGCCTCCTTTTTCTCTTTCGAGGGCGCTGCCCTCGAGTTCCAGGCAGGGGAACCGTACGGTTCCCCGCCAATCCTTCCGGAAAGCGTTCCCCCGGCTAAGATGGTAAAACGAATTAAATAGGTCATTGGTCGCTGCTTAGGCCAGCCGATCGCGCCGGTAATACGAAAGACCTTTGTTCTCGGGCCTGGTTTACACTAGTACATAGCACCAAACTGGCCCGAACTCGAGCCGCCGACGATATGTCAGAACTGGTTGCCAACAGGATGGCAGCGGACAGCAGCGCGGCGGTAGAAAGTGATAGCCCGCAACAAACCGGCCACGGCGCAGCCAAGACCCTTTTGTAGGGGGTCTGGGGGGGTGAAACGCTCCCAGTAGGGGTTTGGGGGCTGGCCCCCAAGAGAAAACTAACCAACTTGTCAATCGTCATCCACAAACTCCATCCCTATCCCCGTAGCATGACTTTTCATCTGAAAATAGCCCCCCGGCCCAATTCTGGGGGTGTGTTGCTTCCCCCCCAAGGTTGGGGGCGTTTTCATTCGCTGTGGTGTGCCTGTCTGCGTGCCCGCACAGGCAGGCCGAAGGCTCATGATGATCCCTCTGAAAATAAGACCTCTCTCCTGGCTTACCGCCCAAAGGGGCAGCAAGCCTTCCCCTCCCCGTATTGGGGAGGGGAAAAAGTTAAGCGCAGCGCAGCTTGGGGGAGAGGTCTCCTCTGGAAAATAGAACGCCGATCAACGCTGATGTGCGCTGATACACGTTGAGCTACAAATATATTACGCCGGCCCACAACGCCTCTTTTTCATTATGATAGCGTGCGCCCTAAAGCTCTGGCAATAAGGCGGAGCGAGACTATCATTTCGGCAAAATGATTGGTATCTAAACTTTGCGGATCTTCGGATCGCTTGCCTTCAGAGTATGGCGACCTTACTTCCACAAACAATCCATCCGCACCAGCGGCTATGGCTGCTCGCGCTATAGCTGGCACTAAATCCCAACGACCGGTGGCGTGGCTGGGATCGGCGATAACCGGCAGATGTGTCAACTTTTTGAGTAATGGCACTACGGCTAAATCGAAAGTGCGGCGCGTCATCTTCTCGAATGTGCGGATGCCTCCCTCTGCAAGAATTACTTGATTATTGCCGCTGCTAAGGATGTATTCTGCCGCCATCAACCATTCCTGTACATCGTTCATCATGCCTCGTTTCAATACGACTGGTCGTTGCACCCGTCCCACCGCGTGCAAAAGGGCATAGTTTTGCATATTGCCAGCGCCGATTTGTAGGATATCGGCGTATTCCGCGACCATCGGCACAGATTCTGGTGTTATGACTTCGGCCATGATTGGCAAGCCGGTCTCTTGCCGTGCCTCGGCCAGCAGTTCCAGTCCGCGTAGCCTTGCTGCTCGCGAAATGGCTGGAGCCATAGGCGATGTGGCAAGGCTTCCACACAGAACTTTCCCGCCTGCTTCTTGCACGGCCCAAGCCGTTTCTAATAACTGTTCTCTGCTTTCTACCGAATGTAAGCCGGCTATAATGATGATTTCCGGCCCGCCGATGCACACATTGCCGACCTGAACGCGGCTGTTTTCCGCTTTAGCGGCCCGACTGGCCAGTTTGTACGGTTGTTTGATGTCCGTAATGTCTTCCACGCCGGGCAGAGCGGCTAATCGATCTATCGCCAAACTGCGATCGATGCCGATGCCAACAATAACAGGGTGGCCATTGCTATGCATAGCGTAGGGTGTACCGCCCAATGATTGCACGGTCATGAATACAGCCCCGATATGTGCTGCTGTTGCCTGTGCATCCATGGTAATAATCATTAGGGTTCCTTTATGGTTGTGTCGTTCTGTAACACAGTTTGCTTGCCGATCCGCGTCATGTGATGTATGCAATGAGCATGTCAGTGGCGCTAAATTTGTAAGATGTGCTCCTGGCTGGTCTGCGTGAATTTTGGCTTTGGTGCAGCCCGGTAGGAGCCGAGTAGCTTCACGAAAACAGCGCGGGATAGCAAACCCATAATCGCTTCCCGGCAGTGAGACTCCCGCCAATCCCCTTCACAATCTAAGTAGAACACGTATTGCCAGGGGCGATTGCGCCGGGGGCGACTTTCCAGCTTGGTTAGATTTAGCCCCCGTTGGGCGAATTCGCCTAAACAATCGTAGAGCGCACGGGGCCGGTGGGGCACGGCGAAGACTAAAGAAGTTTTCGTCTGTTCACTCTCCAGAGCCGGCGCACCGTGTCCGATGATGAAGAAGCGGGTAATATTCCATTGCAAGTCTTCGATGCCAGCAGCTAAAATTTTCAGGCCATAAAGCTGTGCCGTCAAAGCTCCTGCGATAACTGCTACGTCCGGTTCTGGCTTTTCGCTGAGCATTTTGGCGCTGCCAGCCGTGTCGTAAGCCGGAATTGCTTTGAAGCCCATTTTATTCAAATAACCCTCGCATTGTGCCAGCGCCTGAGGATGCGACTTAACGATCTGCACGTCCTCCAATGTCGTTCCCGGCGCTGCTAACAAATTATGCCGCACCCGCAAATAGACTTCGCTCCACACCCGCAGATCATGTTCTAATAGCAGGTCGTAAGCTTTATTGATAGAACCGGCTACCGAGTTTTCCACCGGCAAAATACCAAAATCTGCCTGACCCTCCTCTATACTTTCGAATATTCCCTCGAAAGTATGCTGGGGAACCGTTTGTGCCTCTTCGTCGCCGAAATGTTGGTAAATGGCTTCTTCTGAAAAGGCACCTTGCTCCCCTTGAAAGGCTACCCGGATCACTGACTTCTTGTCGCCGGCCATCATGTCATGCTCCTTGTTTCATTTTGGCATCGATCCATGTATTCAGGGCGGCCCAATCAATGTCTGGGGCCGGCTGCAGATCGGGTCGTAATTGCTGCGCGTCGTTCAAATAAACATGCCGAATGTCTGCGGCGGGTTTCTCGGTGTTCCAGTGCACCAGAATGCGAATACAACGCGGTAGACTGCCGGGGACATGCATCTCATGGCCACAGAGTAATGCCGCTTCTTTCCAGCCCAACTGGCGCGCTGCTAAAGCAGGGAATTCTGCATTCAAATCGGGGGTAGTAGTAAAAATCACGCTGGCTACATCTTCAGCGGCAATGCCGTTAAGTTTAATTATCAATGCTAACAAACGTCGCGTTTCTCTCAGAATTTCATCGCGTTGGTTGTTTTGCACAGTTGTCGCACCTCGGACACCTCTGCAAATCATGGTTCCCCCCTTTGTTCCACGCACATTAGCCCAGACCGGCACGGTTACCGGCGGGGCATACCATAAACCGACTGATAACATGGTTTCTCCTCCTTTCCTGCTGTCATGAATAGCATAGGCGGGAGCGAAAAGCCACTAAATAACAAAAAAGCGTGGGCTTTCGCTCCACGCTTCGTCGCTATTTTCTTTCTAAACAGGCTGCCAGCCGTTTAAGCGGCTACAGCCCCGGCGTGGGGCGTTATCTTTACGCGCGTAAAGATGTAATAATAGGTAAAATAGAACCCACGCCAACTGCCAGACGCGTCGTAACCAGCCAAATTTTGGCTTGTGCTATTAAATACTTGTCGGTTACAGGCACTTTTAGACAATGTCAATCGCTTTCTCGAACTACGTTTGCTTAATGCTGAAAGTGTAACACATGCAAAATAGGATGTCAAAAACGGTCACCCTTGTCACTCTAATCCCATTTCTATCTTTCTTCCTTGCCTGTCTCACCCTGCCAATGAGAAAAGTTTGCGTGTTATGCTTCTGCCTTGCCAAGACGACGTTTCTGGTAAATCGTCACATTGATGGTGCAGGTCGCTAAAACATAACGCTCTGGAGCATCTTTGCGTTTGAGATATTGCACGTCTTCTACCGTCACATCTGCTTGTAACGCTTGGCTTTCCAGGGAGAAAGTGTCGTGCTGGGACAATTCTCGGATGATATGGTGCGCTTCCGGCGGTTGGAAATCTTGTTTAGCATTGGGCGCAACTAAGTAAACGAATTGGGAGTGCACATTGCCTTTGTCGAAGAGCTCGACGCTCACGGCCGTCGCTTCGTCAACCTCGGTGCTATTATTGCTGCTGACATAACCCTCGCCGACTAACGTGAATTCGCCCAAGTAGTCGCCTGATTTATCCCTGATTGTGAACGTATCTGTTTCTTTTTCCTTATGGACAAAAGTCTGGGTGAAGGAACGCAATGCTACTTTTTGCTGAAGTGCATGGCCAAGTGTCGTGTCCGCTGGCAATTTAGCTACTGGGGGTAGGTCTGACAAGAGCGGCACAACGCCAGACGTGGGGGGCGATAGCTGTTTTTTTTCAGCGGGGGGCTCGGCAGGGTGTGGAGTCTCTACGTTTGCTGCTATGGTTGCTTCCTCAGTAATAGGCTCGGCAGGAGGCATAATGGCTTCTGTTTTTAATGTGCCTGCTTCCGCAGCGATCGGCTCGGCAGGAGGCACTTCTTGACGCGTGCCACTATCCGGTTCGGTCGGCTCGGCCTGCTCGGCTGTTTTGAGCGATTGGGAACCTTTTGGCGGGCGTGCTGCTAAATGCGCTGGAATTGAAATTGATACTAAGCCCGGGGCGCCCGGCACATCCGCTGTGTCTATTTCTGTGGCTGTTGTTTCCGCTTGTGCTACTAGGGCACTGTCCGCCTCCGCCGACGCTGCGGGACGTGGCTTGCTGCCCAAGAGGTAACGGAATGTCGGCGAGCGCCTTTCCAGAAATTGGGCGATGTAGGCGGTCAGCGCTAAGAAAAGACCTAATCCTATAACGGATAGGATGACCCACAAGAAATACGTTCGCAAATGGCGGGGTGGGTTGGCCGTGGTTTTCTTGCCGGTAGAAGTTGGCACTAACGGTTCGGCCGTGTTACCGGTGATGAAAGCTAATGTGGCTTGCAAGATCTGCTGATCTGAGTTTTGCTCCGTTGTATCATGCACATTTTGCTTGGTCCAAACTTCTGCTTCCTCAAAATACGCGGGTAGCTTTTTCTCGGGGAAAGAGCGCAGCCGCTGGCTCAAAAGTGTTTTATCGCCGCTGCGTTGGAAATCCTCAGCGCTGAGCAAGATATATTGGGCGCGATAGTCAGGTCGTAGATCGACCGGATAGGTATCTTTGATGCGGACCGGGAAGATTTGCCAGGCGAATAGTAAGCCGAGCAAAAAACTCAGCGTGATGAAGATTAGTCCGAGATAATGTTGCCTTAGCCAGACTTGCTCTGGCTGGTGATGAGAAGGTTGGGTTAATGATGTTGGTGTATTCAAGTCCATTGCAACCTCTTTTCTGCATGACTCAAGACTTCGCTGCCATTTTCTCTCACAACAAGCAAATCCTCGATGCGGATACCGCCCCAGCCGGGTAGATAGATGCCCGGCTCGATGGTGATGACCATCCCTGGCTGCAAAACTGCCGTGCTACGGGGCGAAATAAGCGGCGCTTCGTGAATGGCCAGGCCAACGCCATGGCCTAGTGCGTGGTTGAAAGCATCGCCAAAGCCAGCCTGGGCGATCCAATCGCGAGCGATGCGGTCGATTTCTGCGGCGGGAATGCCCGGTTGGATGGCCGCCAGCGCTTTTTTCTGAGCCTGCAGCACGATCTCCCAAACTTTTTGATAGTAACGCATAAGGGGTTCCCCGAACGTGAAAGCGCGGGTCATATCGGAACAATAATGTGCTTTCTTGGCGCCTAAATCAATCCAAACCGGGTCGCCGGGCTGCAACGGGCGAGCGCTGCCGTGGGCGTGCGGTTTGGCACTATTTGCGCCACTGGCTACCGAGACTTGAAAAGCCATCTCGTCGGCGCCATGTTCCCGCATCCAGCGTTCTAATTGCCAGCTCAACGTCGATTCGATCAGGCCGGGGTGCATTGTTTCCAAAGCAGATTGCACCGCTTCATCCGTAATGTGTGCTGCCGTCTGTATCTTCTCAATTTCGTCTGCATCTTTTGCAATGCGCAGTGCTTCCACGAAGTCCCGGGTCGGTTGCCAGTCGATGCCGGTTATGGCCTGCAACCAATCTTGTTGTTGCGCGACCGTGATATGGTTGGCTTCGAAGCCAACCACGCGACCCAACATCGGGATCACCCGGGCTAATTGTGTCGCGTATGCTTCGGTGCGATTTTGTCGGATCAATTCAAGCTGCGGAGATTCTTCGCTGACTTGTTCCCAATAGCGACCGTCCACGAAGATTGCAGCTCGATCTCGGCTAATTAATAATAATCCGCTATTGCCACTGAAGCCGCTCAAATAATAACGATTCTCCGGCTGGCTGATGACAATACCATCTAAACTTTCTTGGGTAAGTTTTTCTTGTAATGCGGATAGACGTTTCTCAATGCGTGATGTGGACACCGGCCAATGCTCTCTTTTGAATTACTTCTCACATCAAAACAAAAGGTGTGTATGGTACTTTATCGATAAGCTTCTTGTGCATTGAACAAAGATTTAGCACAGAGGCACCTGTGAATCAGCGATTTAGTGCCTTAGCGACAATGTTTACAATTTTGTGCTGTCATTACTCAACTCTCCGGCCAAATGGGATGCAGATTACGTAGGTTTCGCCCAGGTATCCGCGGATAAGTCAGAAAAGACCTGCACAAGGCAGCGTTCATCTGCACTATCTATGTCCGGTTGTTGGAATAGCTTAGTAGTTACTAATTTTGTTCCTTTCTCTCTCCGCAACTGTGAGACGCTGCCTTAGCTTCCGGGTTCTGGCTTGTCTCGGATAGAAAAGTCAAAACTATTTTGGTCTTGGCTGGAAGAGCGGAAAATATTTCCGGCGCGACGCCCATGACTTCTATCTTACCATTTCCCGAGTAAACTGTCAACGAACATTCGACAAAATCGGTATTCCCAAATAGGTCAATCAGGAAGCCATAGCTCGGTTCTAAGACCCATGCGGTGGGGGAAAGCGTAACGCGCTAAGGTGCAAAGAAAACACAACAGGAATTAGATGGCAAGGTTGCTAAAATGTGCATTTTGTCGAATGTTCTTAAAATGGTATAATCAAAATGTTGGGTTGCAAAGGGGTAACCCCATTAGGCGAAGGTAGAAAACATGAAACTAAAAGCGATGCAGCCTGTTCGTTGGCCCTATGTCGTCCTTATTATGTTGTTGCCTCTGCTCATTGCAGCTTTCTTTTTGGCGGGAATGGCTATTTATGGCACACAACGTTACAATGACGCCTATTTTATGCCTACTTACCAACAGCGCTATGATTCGCCCGGGGCAGTCATCCGGCCATTGGAACATGCTTTGCAAACTGGCAATAGCCAGTTATATGCCGAGCTAACCGGGTTACGCCACGCACCGCCTGCTTTACAAGCT
The DNA here is from genome assembly GCA_015486845.1 of Anaerolineae bacterium. Classification (GTDB taxonomy): domain Bacteria; phylum Chloroflexota; class Anaerolineae; order JAADDB01; family JAADDB01; genus WFQU01. The sequence continues at coordinate 10,206 of WFQU01000105.1, forward strand.
GATCCTAATCTTTCCTTTGTTATGCTCATAGAGATTGATAAAGCACATTATTACCACTATCTCTTCTTTGACGAAAAAACTATGACCAGGATGACTGTGCACATCAAGGAAGTCAAAGGGCGTTGGGTGGTGGTGCCGGATGATCTTTATTTCTACTATGACAGTGGTCGTTGGCTTTCTGCATATTTGCCCATTGCCGGCGTGTGGTGGGCGGTATGGATTATTGTCTGGTTACTCCAAATGGTGTCCTCTGTTAGTGCTTGCTATCGAAGGGAACATCTGGACACATTGTGAAAATTGGGGTTAGAGCCGGCGTAGCAGTAAGCCTTTCAAATAACGTCCCTCCGGGAAGCTGAGGAGCACCGGATGATCCGGAGGTTGCTCTAAATCGGCCAAGATTTGGGCCTCTACGCCGGCGTCAATGCTGGCGGCAAAAACTACCTTTTGGAAGAGATCTGGCGTCACCAGGCCGGAGCAGGAAAATGTGGCTAAAGTGCCGCCGGGCCGCAGACATTGTAACGCTAACATATTGATATCTTTGTAGCCGCGCGTGGCCCGGATCAAAGTGCGTTTGCTGGTGGCGAATTTCGGCGGATCTAGAATTATCATATCGAAAGTGCGTTTTTCTTGCCGATAACGGCGCAGCAATTGGAACACATCGCCTTGTTGACTGGCAAAATGATCTGGACTAAAGCCATTGCGCTGCAAATTGGTCTCTCCCCACGCCAAAGCTGTCGCCGAGGCATCGACGTTTAGAACGAATTTTGCGCCCGCACCTAGCGCGTGCACGGCAAAGCCGCCTGTGTATGAAAATGCGTTGAGCAGCTCCCGTCCGGCAGCCCAACGAGCCACGTAGGCTCGGTTAAGACGTTGATCTAAGTAGTAACCTGTTTTTTGCCCGTGCCATAGATCCACCGCGATTTGGTAGCCAGCTTCGTGAATAAGCACTTCTTCTGGCGGCGTTTCGCCCCAGAGTTGCCCTACTTTTGGCGACAAGCCTTCCTCTTTACGGGCCGGCACATCGCTTCGTTCCAAAATGCCTCGCGGCTGTGCAATTTCTACCAGTGCCGGCAAAAGGTACGGCCATGCCTGCACGATACCCAGTGTTAACTGCTGCACCACCATCCAATCGCCGTACATATCAACGACCAAGCCGGGCAATTGGTCATTCTCGGCGTGCACTGCCCGCCAGGCATCTCCTTTGCCCCGGGTGATGGCGTTCCGACGGGCCCAGGCTGCCGCCACCCGCCGGCGCCAGAAAGCTGCGTCAATAGGCTGATCCCGGTTCCACGTCAATAGTCTTACACGAATTTGTGAATGAGAATTGTAATAGCCTCGCGCCAAAAACGTGTTGTCCGCTGCCCGCACGGTGACGATTTCGCCCGGCCCGGCGTTTTCCACCCGCTGGATAGCTCCGGAAAAGAGCCAAGGGTGGTGACGCAATACGGATTTCTCCCTACCTCGTTTTAGCCAAACTGTTCCATTTGTCATCTTTGCAGTGCCTTGCCTTTCTCGGAATTGTTCCTTATCCGTTTCCATCCTATCTACCCGGCCGGAAAATGCAAGCTGTGGCTTGATGAAGCAGCAATTCCGAGCGCGTCAGTGCAAGGGCCTCTATCCCGGTTTTGGGCTTGTTACCGCCTCTGCATAGGCTGGTGAAAAATAGGCATTCATAGATTGAGCGACTCAAAGTCGCCGTTACAGGCTGCCAAGTCCGTCAATGCGGGTTAATTTGAATCTGTCCCACGCGGCTCGGCAAGTGTAGATGCGGTTTCTAAATTATTGACAAAACCATCTTATAACGATATGATTATATCATTATAGAACAAGCCTGTGATACGTAGGCCAGCGGCTGCAAAGGATCCGTAATACGTATTGCGAGTTACATCGCTCAGCTTGTCATTGCGAGACTCGGCAGGGCCGTGGCAATCTCTTTCATTGGCTTTGGAGATTGCTTCGTCGCTATGCTCCTCGCAATGACACGACTGGTCTATGTCTTGTTCGCAGAGAAGGATGACGGGTTCGAGAAGTAATGCTACGGTGATAGGAATGGGGTTGGTTGATGGTGGCTAACAATCTTTTTTCTTTCCCTTCTTGGAGGGGCCAGCCCCTCTGGAAAAAGGTTCTTAGCTGCGTCGTGGCCGGTTTCTTGGGGCTATCACTTTCTGCCGCCGCGCTGCTGTCCGCCGCCATCCTGCCAGTATCGATGTCGTACTTATCGTCGTTGACATGAGTTAGTCTGCGTTTGATGATCGTCAATAGCGTAAACCGGGTCTGATAACAGGGGTTTTGGTATTGCTAGAGTAATATCTTTTTTGATCAGCGTTTATCAGCGCACATCAGCATTGATCAGCGTTCTATTTTCAAGGGAGTTATCATGAGCCTACGGCACACCACAGCGGCTGAAAATAATGCGGCTGGCGTCAAGCCTTTAGGTGGGTTGGTGGGTCTACTACCGGCTAAAGCCTCAATTCCGGTACGGCGGCAGGGTACGTCAAGATTGTGTCCGCTGCCAAGAGGCTGCTCAACACCAGCCCCCTTTCAGGGGGCTTCTTGACGACGTAGCACGGGGATTTGACCCCCGTGCGCTCGGGCGGAGAACGCCATCGAACAGAAGTTCAACTTCTTCGAGAAGTTGAACTTCTTAAAAAAGGCCTAGTTTTTTATCTGCGTGCGCAGCCAGCGTTAATCTGCGTTCTATTTTCAGAGGAGTGATAGTCATGCCGGGATTCGTTGCACCACCACAACCGATAAAATTACACGCTGCCTACAGCCAACCCTTGTTACTGCTCGGTAACGCTGGGCTACTGGTCATTGCGCCGTTGTACGAAGGCATGGATCCCTGGCTTATGGAGGCGCGCCATCAATTAGGCGAAGATACCTGGCAGGAGATTCGCGACACGTTTACCGCTACGGCTGGGGTATACCGCTTTGTGGAACAAGTTGTAGCGCATACGCCCAAAGAGATCATCGCCGGGCCCGCAGATGCGTTCATCGACGCTTTGGCGCAAACGCCCATTACGCAGTGGGCCCAATGGCTACATCAAGCTTTGAATCGTTCTAAAACGACGGCCATCTCCGTGGAAGACGCCGCGGCGATAGTCAGACATTTGCAAGATAATCCTTTTCCGCCACCCGATATGGATAGTGCCATAATGCTTTTACAACATCCTGAGCGCCACAAAGAACAGTTTTGTCATGGGTTGCGCCGTTTTTGGGAGAAAGTGTATCTCTCTTGTTACCAGCAAGAATTGCCGCGTTTGCGTCAAGCTGCTGCCGCACTGGAGAATCTTCCCAAGCCGCGCCTTTTCCGTGATCTCTTTGGACAAATTACAAATCGTCCTCTGCCTTTCACTTTGGAGCAGGAGGCGGATAAAGTGCGCACGCTGATCGCCGTGCCGATGTTGCACATTGGACCGTACGTTGTCTATCACTGGCGCCGTCGTACGTTGTATCTTTATTACAATGCCCGGCTTACACTTTCGAAAAGTCAGACCGCTGCCGTACCGAAACAGCCTCTCTTGGAATTTTATCCGGCGTTAAAGGCATTGGGCGATGAAACGAGACTGCAAATTGTTGCTCTGCTGGAGCAACAGGAAATGTATGCTCAGGAGATTGTCGCGGCTTTGGATATTTCCCAGGCAGCTGTCTCGCGCCATTTGCGCCTGCTGGTGAGTAGTGGCGTGCTGAATGTGCGACGCAGCGGCGGGCAGAAGTTTTACCAGCTTAATAAAGAGACATTTCGACAGCTCTCGGCTGCCTTCCAACAGTGGAGTGCGTGATATGAGCGCACTTTCGCTGAAGGCCAGGGCGGCGCGGCGCGCTTACGCCGGCCAGTTTCGCCACTGGCTCTACAAAGATGACCATTTAGTGGCTTCCATGTGGAAATTGGCTTTGCCGGCGGCCGGCGAACAGGGCTTGGGCTTGATTGTAGGGTTAGTGGATACTTTTCTCGTTGGTCATTTGAGCTCCGCGGCGCTAACGGCTGTTGGCATTGCCAACCAATGGGTGATGCTGGTCACGACTTTTATTATGGCGGTGAGCATTGGTACGACTGCGTTAGTGGCCCGGGCCACTGGTGCGCAGGATCAGGCACTGAGTCGACGCGTTTTGCGTCAATCGTTGTTGTTGGGCTTCTTGCTCGGTCTGCTCGGTGCGATGGCTCTTTCGATCTGGTATGCGCCGGCCATAGCCCTCTTAGGCACGCCGGCAACGGCGGTTTCTGCAGCACACACTTATTTGCGCGTCGTGGCCCTGGTCTTTCCCATCTGGAGCATGATGATCTTGGGCAACGCGGCATTACGCGGCGCCGGGGATACGACCACACCGTTGTTGGTGATGATCGTCGTCAATATTGTCAACATTGGCGTTGCCTGGGTACTTATCCGCGGCGTGGCGGGTTTCCCTCAATTAGGTGTACTGGGCGCGGCGCTGGGCGACATGAGCGGCCGGCTTATCGGCGGTCTGTTGGTCTTTGCGTTGCTTCTCAAAGGCCAAAGTGGTCTTAAGCTGGCGGTCATTTGGCCTCGGTTCGACTGGGGAATGGCCAAGCGTATCTTTAATGTTGGATTGCCCACTGGTTTGGAGCGCTTTTCTTTCCGCATTGCCATGATGGTATTCAGCAGCATTATTGCTAGTTTGGGAACCGTTGCTTATGCGGCCCACCAAGTAGCGATCAACGGAGAGTCGATCTCTTATATGCCCGGATTTGGTTTTGCCGTGGCTGCCAGTACGCTGGTAGGTCAGTCGTTGGGTGCACAAAAGCCGGAACGCGCCCGCAAAAGTGGCTATTTGACGTACAAAATGGGCGCCGCACTAATGGCTTTCATGGGCGTTGTTTTTATCTTCTTTGCCGGCGATATCATTGGCATTTTCACTAACGACCCACAGGTTATTGCCACGGGCACAATGCCGCTGCGCCTCGTTGGTTTTACACAACCCTTGCTGGCGGCCATGATGATTTTTTCCAGCGGGTTGCGCGGCGCCGGCGATACACGTCCTCCTATGCTCATCAATGGCCTTTCCCCTTGGCTCGTGCGCGTGCCGTTGGCTTATCTTTTGGCTATCAAGTTGGGCTGGGGCCTCAACGGAGCCTGGGTGGCCATGATGGTCGATATGAGTGCCCGTGGCATACTGGACTATCTCCGTTTTCGCAGCGGTAAATGGGCCTTTGTCAAAGTCTGATAGGCCGGGCTTCGTTGAATCTGCGTTATTGGTTTTACTGAAAATAGAACGCTCCGAAAAAATAGAACCTCTCCCCTGGCTTGCCGCCCTGTTTGGCGGTAAGCCCCCCCTCCCCGATACGGGGAGGGGGAAAAGCCAAGCTTCGCCCGGCGATTAGAAATCGCTGCTACAACTGCGAAACCTGCCTGCGCAGGTTGCAAGCTAACCGCCGTAGGGCGATTTTGCAGACGTTGCCGTGACTTTTAGTCGCTGGGCCACCAAAAGATAATCTCGCCGCCTTTTTCTCTTTCGAGGGCAGCGCCCTCGAGCTCCCGGCGGGGAACCGTACGGTTCCCCGCCAACCCTTCCGAAATGCGTTCCCCCGGCTAAGGTGGTAAAACGAATTAAATAGGTCATTAGTCGCTGCTTAGTGGCTGTCTAAAAATAACTTCCCGTTTGTGTCATTGCGAGGCTGATAGGCCGAAGCAATCCCCAAGTTTGCAAGTCGGAGATTGCTTCGGGGCTACGCCCGCTCGCAATGACAGTTGGGGAAATTTATTCTTGGACGATTACTTAGGCCAGCCGGTCGCGCCGGCAATACGAATAATTTCTGTTCTCGGGCCTGGTTCGCGATAGTGATAGCCGGATAGCTGCCAGCCTCCGGCAGTCTTTTGACGGGAGGGTGAAAATGTGACAGAATGTGTTTGATGACGTGCAATGCAGGCGTTACTGTGCGCAGGAATTGCGATGAGCCATGTAAACAAGGCTGTAACAGCCTGGGTTTTCATGGTGAGTAGCAGGAAGACAGCACTTATTGGCTGCAAGTTTGAGGAAACGATCTGTTGGGCACTACCGTGGATGACTTGGAGAGCATAGGCACAGTTTGTAACCGTTGCCTGCCGGGGTGGCAATGTAAGACGAAGGATGGCTTTGAACGACGACTTTCTAATTCCCGAACCGAAATATCGCGTCATTGTGGCTGTAGGCAGCGAAGAACAGCGTGACCCTTTTTTGCGCTTAGCCTGCACTTTGGCACGTCACAGAGATGGCTCGGTTACCGTAGTTACCGTCACAGAGGATGGGCAGCGGCCGGACTGGTTGCAAATACCCGCTTTCTGTCATGGTACGCCGGTCAATGTGTTAGTGCGTCGGCGTAAAGCTATCGGGTCGGCCATCGTGCAAGCTGCTCGCCAATATCAAGCCGATATCCTCCTGATCGGTTGGACCGGTCAAGCCGGCGAGGGGCACTATCGTTTGGGGAAAACATTAGACCCGGTAATTCGTCACACCCCTTGCGATGTAGCTGTGATTCGCACGGATGTCGCGACCCTACCACACAAAATATTGATTCCCATGAGCGGTGGGCCCAATGCTATACTGGCTATGGATCTCGCCACGGCCATTGCGCCGGAAAGCGATATTATCGCGCTTTATATTTCCCGCCAATCCTTGGGTAAAGCGGAAGCGGCAGCCGGCTATGATCGGCTGCGAACGTTGCTGTTGCCATGGCAGGATAATCCTCACGTCATACCAAAAGTCGTACAGGCAAAAGGGATCATTGCAGGAATACTGGATGAGGCGAAGCAAGGCTACGACATGCTTTTTGTTGGTGCCAGCAATGAGAGCCTGGTGGATCGCATGATTTTTGGGAATGTTCCTCAGACGGTTGCCAGCCAGGCATCTATCCCGACTGTGGTCACCAAGAGGGAATCTGGTCGCTTGCGTAACTATCTGCATGGCGCTTGGTGGCGTGTTTTTAATTTTTTCCCGACTTTAGATGTTAGCGAACAGGCCGAAGTTTACAAGAAAATACACCGCGGCGCCCGGCCATCGGTGGATTTCTTCGTGATGATGGGATTATCGGCTGTTATTGCGGCCTTTGGCCTGCTGCAAAACAGTCCGGCCATCATCATCGGCGCCATGCTGGTTGCCCCGCTCATGTCTGCCATCATGGCTATTGGCTTGGGCATCACCATGGGGAATCTGCGGTTATTGCGCCGGGCCATCGAGGCCACAATCAAAGGCGTGGTCTTGGCTATTATCGTGAGTTTCTTGGCCAGTGTTTTTGTCCCTACTAATGGGCCAACAGCCGAAATTCTGGCGCGTGCCCGACCCAATTTGCTGGATTTAGGCGTAGCTATTTTCTCCGGCTTTGCCGGTGCCTATGCGCTCTGTCGCCGGGACCTCACGGAGGCTTTGGCCGGCGTAGCTATATCAGCGGCCTTGGTGCCTCCTTTGGCCAGCGTAGGTGTTGGTCTCTCTTTAGGTGATATGGGCATTGCCGGCGGTGCTTTTCTCCTTTTTCTCACTAACTTGATTGCCATTAGTGGTAGCAGCGGCGTCATTTTCCTGTTGGTTGGTTTTCATCCCGAGCGAGGAGAAGAAAAACGGACTAGAATCTTTCGACAAGGGATTATCGGTATTATTGTTTTGGCTTTGACTATCTCGGTACCGCTCACCTGGCTCACGGTACAATCTGTTCGACAGGCTCAATTGCACCGTACTATTGATAGCGCTTTGGTCACAGAAGCCAAGCTCGATGGATTAGAAGTTGTCAATTGGAGCTTAGAGAACAAGAACGGCACCTCTTTGCATTTGGATGTCACGGTGCGTTCTACGCACACGGTTCAATACAAGGAATCCGTGGCGTTGCAAAAGCGGGTTGCGTTGCAATTGCAACGTCCTGTTTCCTTGCGGCTTAGCGTGATTCCCCTGACACAATTAGAGGCATTTGTCCCGCCCACTTTAACACCTACGGCAACGGTGACGTCCACGCCTACGGCAACGTCCATAGCGACGAGGACGCCCACGCCCACGGCAACTGCGATGTCCACAGCGACGAGAACGCCTACCCCCATGCCCCCCTCGACGCCCACGGCAACGGCCACGCTTTCCCCCACGCCCATGCCGACCTTCACGGCCACGGCGACGCCAACGCCAGCGCCGGCCGTAGCTGTCATTGCCAATACTGATGGCCGCGGGGTGCATGTTCGTGCTTTGCCAGCCGGTGCTATCCTGCGTGCATTGGCCGAAGGTACGCCAATTATCGCCCTGCCTTACCATATCACTCTGCAGAAAATAGAATGGGTAAAGGTTCAATTACCCGATGGCCAACAAGGATGGATTGCTGCCAAATATGTGCAGTTGTTACTACCAGTTAGCAACAGTAAAGGTTAACTTGCTTGAATTCCCTTAAAAAAGTATTTGAATTGCAGAGATTGCAGTGTTGGCATGGGCAGGGGTTCAGCATAGCAGCTCAGAGATGGAGAATAACACGTAGTACGTATTGCGTGCGGGGCACGTTCAGCGTCCGTGACTAACAGGCGCGTCTGCTCTTGCTATCCGCGTTTTCCGTGATGCAAGGGACATTGCGAGTCTGTCTTGAATTGTAGCGTTGTACTCTATTTTGATGGGGAAGGGTAGATGTGTTCAGGCGTGGAGACGCAGGACTAATCTTTTTAGTTGGATTGTACGTGGCCAGCGAGATCATTGCTAACGTGACGGCCAGCAAGCCGGTGTTTTTGGGCCGTGGTATTATTGTGCCGGCCGCTGTTTTCCTTTATGCATTGACGTTTACTTTGATTGATCTGGTCAATGAGCAATTGGGTAAAGAAGGCGCGCGTCATGTCATATACACGGCCTTTGCGGCTAATTTGCTCTTGGCGGCTTACAGCCAGGTCGTAATCCGTTTGCCGAGCCCTACTTTTTATCACAACAGTCAAGCTTTTAACAGCGTTCTGGGCTCTACATGGCGTATCGTTGCGGCCAGTCTCACGGCGTATTTGGTCAGTTCGCTCATTGATACGGAAGTTTTTGCTTGGCTACACGACCCGCGGGCCAAAGGTTGGCGAAAATGGGTAGTACGGCACAAGTGGATGCGCGTCCTGGGCAGCAATACCGTCTCTACCTTTATTGATAGTGTTCTTTTCATCGCCTTGGCTTTTTGGGGTATCTTGCCTGTTTGGCCGCTCATTGAAGGCCAATATTTAGTCAAAATGGGGGTCACGTTGTTCTCTATTCCTCTGATTTACCTCATCCGAGGCGAATATTTCGGCTACGGCGGCGGAAAAATGCCTGAGGCGGAAGCCATATGAGCCAACAGCGACAAGCCTGGTACGAGCAACCTTTGCCAGAGACCTACCGTTCCGGCTTTGTGGTGCTTGTCGGCCGGCCTAATGTGGGCAAATCTACCCTTCTTAACCACTACTTGGGTACAAAGATTGCGATTGTTTCGCCTAAACCGCAAACGACCCGTAACCGGCTCTTGGGCATTCTGACGCGGCCCGAGGCACAGGTTATTTTCGTGGACACGCCGGGGTTGCACCAACCGCGCCATAAATTGAGCGAATTCATGATCACCCAGGCTCTGGACGCATTGCTGGAAGGGGATATTGTTCTTTGGCTGCTGGATGCCAGCGCGCCAGTGGGGCCGGATGATCTGCACATTGGCGAGTTCTTGGCACAACGCAGCACAATTACACCTGTTATTATGGCGTTGAACAAAATGGATCGGCTGCCTGATCCGGCCCAACAGCAAGAAAAGCAGGACGCGTATGGCCAATTGGTCGAACATGCCAGCCTGCATTGGATATCGGCGCTTCACGGCAGCGGAACGCAAGCATTACTGGCTACCCTTATCGATTACTTGCCTGTTGGTCCTATGCTTTACCCTCCGGATCAGATCAGCGACCAACAAACGCGTTTCATGGTTGCGGAGATCATTCGTGAGAAGCTGCTGCTATCACTGCGGGAGGAGATCCCCCACGCTACTGCCGTTTGGGTTGACGAATACAAGGAGCGTTCTAACGGTATGATTTATATCGCCGCGGATATTTTGGTGGAACGTGATTCGCAGAAACAAATCGTGCTCGGCCAGAAAGGTCGGCAGATCAAACAGATTGGCCAGGCCGCTCGCACTGAGATACAGCAGTTCTTAGGGCGGAAAGTTTATCTGGAGCTGTGGGTGAAAGTGCGAAAACATTGGCGGCGCAACGAACAAATTCTTCGCCATATTGGCTATCCCCCGCCCGGGGAGAAGAAGAAACGCCATTTCTCCTCATGGTAAATGTTGCCCAACCTGTCTGTTATGCTGCCATTCCTCACCTGAAGTGTCTCTCCGGCTGCAAAGGCTTCGTGATATTATGCTACGTTTCCGCACTGGCCCGACATTTCTCGAATGGGGCGATACGGTGAATGTACTGTACAAAAGTTGCACGGTAGTCACTTCCTATGATATATAAATAGTGTATATATCGTCAGTGCTACTACACAGTAGGCTCAAGTAGGGTCGTGGTTTTTGGGTCTACCTCTGCCTTGATAACCATTCGGACTATGAGATGAAAGGCCTTTTAGACCTACAACGATGTGTTGATAGTGCCATGCTAATGCGTAGCGAGGCGGCTCTGACTTTCTGCTATCCGCGGCAAGATGCCTTGTTCCCTTTCATGTTAAACTGTATAACCTCGCAGAAATAGTTGGGTAAGCTAGCCTTGCTAAGAAGTATGAATTCCATTTATGGCTTTCCTGAAAGAAGTCTTATTACCGCAGAGCTCGCGGAGAACGCAGAGGTAAAAACAGCTATTTCGGAAAAGTCGGCATGGGTCTGCGGCGCACCACAGCGGATGAAAACGAAGCGGCTGGTGTTAAGCCTTTAGGTGGGTTGGTGGGTCTACCACGGGCTAAAGCCTCGATTCCGGTACGGCGGCGGGGTACGTCAAGGTAGCGTCCGCTGCCAAGAGGCTGCTCAACACCAGCCCCCTTTCAGGGGGCTTCTTGGCGACGTAGCACGGGGATTTGACCCCCGTGCGCTCGGGCGGAGAACGCTGTCGATTAGAAGTTCAACTTCTCGCAGAAGTTGAACTTCTAAAAGGGACTGCGGTTGTGACGCCGTAACAAAACAAGTTTTTGATCTGATTTTTATCTGGTGCGCAGCCTGCATTTATCTGCGTCCCATTTTATTTTCAAGGGAGGAGATTGCAAAGAAAATGAGCCGAAAAATCGTTGAGTGCATTCCTAATTTCAGTGCGGCCCGAGATAAAAGAGCGGTGACTAAAATTCGCGATGCTATTCGTCATGTTCCGGGCGTGCGCGTCCTGGATGTCGAATCGGACGATGATCACAATCGTTCCGTTATGACCTTTGTGGGAACGCCGGAAGCAGCTATCGAAGCAGCTTATCAAGCTATCGCCGCTGCGGCGAAGTATATTGATATGGATAAGCATCGTGGTGCCCATCCCCGGTTGGGTGCCACGGATGTGGTGCCATTCGTCCCCATCCAGAACATGGAGATGGCAGAGGCCGTGACTTTGGCCCGAGCGTTGGGCCAGCGGGTGGCCGAAACGCTGCAAATACCGGTCTACTTGTACGAGGAAGCTGCTACCAGGCCGGATCGCCGCAATTTAGAGAACATTCGTCGCGGTGAGTATGAGGGTTTGCAGCAGCGTATCGCTACCGACCCGGATCGCGTTCCTGATTTCGGCCCTCGCGTGTTGGGCAAGGCCGGAGCCACTGTCATCGGCGCTCGCAACCCGCTCATTGCCTTTAACGTGTACTTGAACACTGATGACGTGCATATTGCTAAACGCATCGCTCGTACCATCCGCTATTCCAGTGGTGGGTTCCGCTACGTCAAGGCGATGGGTTTGCTGGTGGAAGGACAAGCGCAGGTTTCTATGAACTTGACTAATTTCCGTAAGACGCCGGTTCACTTAGTTGTGGAAACTATTCGCCGGGAAGCTGCTCGCTATGGTGCTATGATCAGCCGTTCTGAGCTTATCGGCTTAGTTCCACAGGATGCTATTTTGGCGGCGGCTAAGTGGTACCTGCAAACTGACAATTTGACTTCGGAACTGGTCTTAGAAAATCGTCTTTATGGCGACGAAATATGAGTTATCCGGCTCTGTTCATTTTCGTTGTATGCCAATCGGAAACTTGCCGCAGGGGATGGTTAGTCTAAGTGTAGCCCGACCTGGACAAGCCGGGAATAAAAGAGCTGACGCAGTGTCGCAAAGTCGTAGAGAAAGAAAAGAACAATCGTGACGACTCAGCCCGACGATTAGAAATCGCTGCTACAACTGCAAAACCTGCCTGCGCAGGTTGCATGCTAATCGCCGGGCGAGGCAGACTGCGTGATCAGCATTCTGTTTTCAAAGGGAAGAAATGGGTAACAAAAAAGAGAGTAAGCGGTTTCATGATTCGTTTTGGGTCAGATATATCGTGCCCACGATACTGGTCATACTTTCAGTAGGGCTTTTGGCCACGCTAATCATCATATTGATTTCCATCCTGAAGTGAGAAGGAGATAGGAAAATGCGTTATATTTCAGTCTTGTCCACGATTATTACCTTTGGTTTTGTTGTATCTGTTTTCAAGCGCTATTTGCGTAAACACGGTACCCACTTGCTTTTATGGTCCTTTGGTTTGGGATTATACGGTTTGGCCACGCTGATGGAAGCAGTGATGATGTTCACATTCAGCCCCGTGGCACTGAAAATCTGGTATTTGTCCGGAGCGATGCTCACCGCGGCTTGGCTGGGCGAAGGCAGTGTACATTTACTGGTGCACAAAAAGAATGTCGCTAAAACGCTCACCACCATCCTCATCGTGTTCTCGGCGGCGGCGATATTGCTTATTATTGTAGCACCTATTTCTCCGGGCGCTACAATCAACACGGCTGAACCGGTCTCGTCGCAGTATCGAAACATTTTGGGACGTAATGGCTTTGTCATTGCTTTGACTATCCTTCTCAATATTTACGGCTCAATAACTTTGGTCGGCGGGGCAATTTACTCTATTTATATTTTTTGGCGAAAACGTGTTTTCGCTCACCGGATGGTTGGCAACATTCTCATAGCCACTGGCGCCATGATGCCGGCCATGGCCGGCACGCTCATCCAGGCCGGATTGGCAGACTGGCTCTATTTGAGCGAGTTTTTGGGCGCGTTGCTCATGTACATTGGTTTCTTAGAAGCTGTGGTCGGCAAAGCGTAAGCACAATGCTAAGATGAGGTGGCAGGCATGACTTTGCTCATCGATGGGCACAATCTAATTGGTACTGGCTTGATCGCCGGCGTTTCTTTGGCGGACGAAGAAGACGAACTGGCTTTAGTCCGCTATTTGCGCCGCTACCGGGCACGTATTCACGAGAAGATTGTTGTCGTGTTTGATAGCGGCGTGCCGGCGGGCCGTTCACGGGAACTTTCTGGCGCCGGCGTGGAGGTCATTTTTAGCCGTGCCCGCGACCAAGAAGCTGATGACATTATTATCCGACGGGCTCGGCAAACGCGATCTCCACAAGGGCTGACGGTTGTTTCTGCGGATGAGCGTGTTATATGCGCCGTACAGGCGTGCGGCTGTCGAATCGTGCGCTCGGACGAATTTGCAGTTCGCCTACAAGCCCCTCTGCCGGAGGCAGGGCCGACCGGCCGGCGCGAGAAACCGTTGCCCAGCCCTAAGGATGTGGCAGAATGGCTCGACATTTTCGGGGACGACGATGTCTGATCTGTCCCTGCAATTGCTGCCCGGGCGGTTCGCTATCCACCGTTTGCCGGCTTCAGCACAGCCGCCCCCTGAATTGTTTACATTCACATTCGTCAGCATCACCAAAACCGAAAACGAGCTTTCCATTGTCTGTCCGGCTGAGCTTTTTATCGCCGGTGCCAAAGTTTCAGATGGCTGGCGCTGTTGGCAGGTGGTTGGCGTGCTCGATTTTAGCCTTACCGACATCCTGGCCAGCCTCGCCGGGGTGTTGGCCGAAGCAAGTATCCACCTCTTCGCCCTTTCTACTTTCGACACGGACTACATTCTCGTTCCCGAAGCACAACTGGCGCGGACGGAAAAGGCTTTCCGCCAAGCTGGTTACCATTTGCAATAGCAGGGCCTCCACCCAAACGTTCACATTTTGGCAACAAAATACATAACCATTCAGGTCGCCAATGCGGCGATGATAATTCCAAACCAGACATTCAATTTGTCGCCGGGCGATTTTAGTCCCCGGCAACACCAAATGCGAGCCAGGGAATTGCCACGGATGCGAATAAATTGCCGCCTTCCCCGTTTAATAAGGTGAATGCAAAGTGTCTGCTCTATACTTCGGGGGGAACAGCGTGTCATGCCCTCCCTATCTTCCCAACGTTTTGGGGAATGTGCTCCCCAGAATTGGAGGCCGGGGAGGCATTCCCCAAATTACTGAGAAGATACGACACAAACAGGTTAAGGAGAACCGGAATAAGTATGGGAACAGAAAGTGTAAAGCGTCCCAGCAGTTGGCTGTTACTATTAGGCCTTTTTGATCGGCCTCAAGCAACCTTCGCGGCGCTATTCGCAGATAGTAAGAGACGTTGGATATTGCCGGTAAGTATTTTCCTGCTGTTTAGTTTGTTGGGCGTTTGGCTACAAGGCCCTTATATCTTGCAGCGAGCTAAAGAGCAAATGGCGTTGCAATTGGCGCAAATGCCTCCAGCGAATCAGCAGGCGGCGGCCAACGTCTTGAAAATGACCACGGGGCCGACTGTTTTATTAGTCGGCGGCGCCATTTCCTTGTTATTAGCAGCAACCATTGGTTGGCTGCTACAGGCGCTCTACTTTTACTTCGTCTCGCAGATGGGCGGTTCCGACGCGACTTTTGGCCAATTGTGGGGCGGCGTTCTGTGGCTGGCAATCCCCAACGCTTTGCAAGCGCTTGTAACCGGCTTGTGGACGCGTGTGCACGGCGCCATGGTTAGCAATCCTGGGCTAAGTTTCTTGTTTTCGACCGGAAAGCCACTGCAAGATGCGCACAATCCGCTTTACGCCATGGCCGGGCAAGTCAATCTGTTCGCGTTGTGGCAATTAGTACTGATTTATGCCCTGCTGCGCGGCGGCGCGCGTCTGGGCAAGCGAGCAGCGCTGGTTAGCACTGTCTTTTTCTATTTACTTTTACTTGGACTTATGGGCGGAAGTGCATTATTAGGTGGTATAGCCCAAGGCATGGGCAGGTAATACAACGTAACGTTGGCCGGCGCCAACTCCAGATTGGAACGACGCAGGTCGGCTATGCGGAAATGACGTGAATTCATCCGCAGGGTCACATAGGCCGCGAGTCAGCGCAGCCAAAAACATAATGGAGAAATTTTGGTAAGGGGGCATTACGCAAGATGGCAAAACGCATTACAATCATCGTTGGTATTTTAATCATACTTGTCGGTGGAAGTTGGTTGCTGTACAACCGATTCGGTGACAAGAAACAGAGCACAGAGACAAACGTCTATCAAACTTACGTCGTCAAACGCGGCGATATCACAGCGTTAGTAAGCGCCAGTGGCAATGTACAAGACGCGGCGCAGGTCGGCCTGGCATTCGGCGGCAGCGGTGAAGTTACCAAAATATTGGTCAAGGAAGGGGACAAAGTCCATAAAGGCGATTTGCTGGCCCAAGTGGACACCCGCAATGCCGATTTACAAGTGCGGCAAGCGCGAGCTAACTTAGAAAGTGCGCAAGCCCGGTTGGACCAGTTGCTGGAACCACCGGACCAGAAAGATGTGGAAGCGGCCCGGGCGAGCTTGGTGGCAGCTCAGGCCAGTTACGATAAATTGGTGAAAGGCCCATCCAAAGATGAAGTCGCTTCAGCTAAGGCCAGCGTAGACCGCGCCAAAGCACAATTGGATTTGGCCCAATCAGCCTACGATCGCGTGAAATACCGTCCCAACATTGCCATGTTGCCCCAATCGCTACAGTTGCAAGATGCGACCATCAGCTATCAACAAGCACTAGCGCAGTATCGTTTGGCGACACAAGGAGCCAGCGAGGCACAACTGGCTGCAGCCAAAGCACAGATCGCTCAAGCGGACGCACAATTGGCCAAGCTGCTCAAAGGTGCTGATTCTTACCAGGTTGCCATCGCAAAAACGCAAGTGGAAACGGCGCAAGTAGCTTTAGAGCAAGCTAAATTACTTTTGGAAAAAACTTCTTTGACAGCACCGATCGATGGCACCATTGCCCAGGTTAATATTGTGGTGGGACAAACATTTGCCGGTGTTGGTAAGCCGGCCATATTGCTGGATGATGCCTCGGGTTTCCACCTGGACGTTTCTGTGGATGAGTTAGATATTCGCTCTGTGAAAGTTGGGCAAGATGCCACGATTACGCTTGATTCCGATCCTAAGGCGAACTTGCACGGGCATATTGCTTACGTGTCGCCGGTGTCGACGGTAGAAGCCGGTGCCGTTTCCTACAGGGTTCGGGTCAATCTGGACCATACTGACTTCCCGTTGCGCTCCGGCATGAGCGCTGTGGCCAATATTGTTACGCAATCCAAACAGAATGTGCTTTTGGTACCTAATCGCTATCTGCGCTTAGACCGGCAAACCGACCAAACTATCGTCCAGAAATTAGTGGACAACATACCGCAGGCCACAGTGATTACCCTTGGTGTCCGCAATGATCAGATGAGCGAAGTGCTTTCTGGTTTGAAATTGGGGGATCATATTGCATTGATCAAAGTGAACAGCAAAGCGAAGCTCCAGGCGCAGTTTGGTGGAGGAGGGCAATAACACTATGCCGGAACGAACAACAACGCCCACTGAGAGCGCTGACGAGATGCTGATTTCTTTACAGGAAATTACAAAGGTATACCGGATGGGCGCCATGGAAGTACACGCTTTGCGCGGTGTTAGCCTGGAAGTACATCGGAGCGAGATTATGGCTATCATGGGGCCTTCCGGTTCTGGGAAATCAACGCTCATGAATATTTTAGGGGCTTTAGACCAACCTACAACCGGCACTTATCTTTTGGATGGGACGAATGTTGCAGCTTTGAACGATGATCAACTGGCATTCATTCGCAACCGTAAAATCGGGTTTGTCTTCCAGAATTTTAATCTATTGCCACGCACTGCGGCGCTGACTAACGTGGAGTTGCCGTTAATTTACGCCGGCACTAAGCATCGCAAAGAGAAGGCGCTGGCGGCGTTAGAAGCCGTAGGGCTGGCCGATCGGATACATCATCGGCCTAATGAACTCTCCGGTGGTCAGCAGCAACGGGTAGCTATTGCCCGGGCGCTGGTCAACGAGCCCAGTATCATTCTGGCTGACGAACCAACGGGGAATTTAGATTCTAAATCCGGCAGCGAGATCATGGCTATTTTCCAGGAGCTCAATGAATCGTTGGGCATCACCGTTATTTTTGTCACGCACGAACCGGAGATTGCTGAACATACACGGCGCATTGTACATCTGCAGGATGGCGTGATCATTTCCGACAAACCGGTTTTGTCCCCGCGCCGGGCTATCAGCGGCCACGGCTTATACGATCGTAATGGGGTGACTTCGTGAATCTTATAGAATCCTTGCGCATTGCTTTAAGGGCCCTTTTGGCCAATAAATTGCGTTCTTTGCTGACGATGTTGGGCATTATCATCGGCGTCGCGGCGGTCATTGCGCTCATTGCCGCCGGCAACGGGGTACAACAATATGTGACAGATCAATTCCTCAGCGTTGGCTCTAACCTCATTTTCGTTATGCCGGCTAATTCCAATCCGAGGATGGGCATGGGCGCTTCTGTGCGCTCGTTGACCGTGAGTGATGCTAACGCACTGGCCGATCCCATGCGAGCGCCAGATGTATTGCGCACCGCGCCGGTGCTTTTGCGCTCCATGAATGTGAGCAAAGGGAAGAAGACGACAGTAGCGACTATTGCCGGTGTGACGGCTAATTACAATGAAGTGCGCCAATGGGTTACCGAAGATGGCCGGACCGTTGATGCAACCGATATCCAGGGTATGTTTCGGGTCGCTGTGCTGGGCCAACAAGTGGCCAAAGATTTATTCCCTGATGGTGAATGGCCTATCGACCAGACTATTAAAATTCACAACGTGCCCTTCAAGGTCATCGGTGTGTTGGCGCCTAAAGGGGGAGGTAGTTTTGGTAACGAAGATAACACAATCCTGGTGCCCCTTAGTACGGCACAGACGCGCTTGACTAAAGCGCGTACCGCTCGCGGTGAGTACGCCGTCAGCCTGATTTACGTCCAGGCCGTCTCCAAGGACCGCATTGATGCAGCCAGCACCGAAGTGACGGAAGTGATGCGTGAACAACATCACATACAATACGCGGATGACGATGATTTTTCTGTTGTCAGCCAGAGCGACTTGATCTCGATTTTTGGCGATATTACCGGCATGTTGACCATCTTTTTGGGAGCCATTGCGGCTATTTCGCTGTTGGTCGGTGGTATCGGCATTATGAATATTATGCTGGTCTCGGTCACGGAACGCACGCGGGAGATCGGGTTGCGCAAAGCTGTGGGAGCTCGGCGGCGGGATATCTTGATGCAATTTCTCATTGAAGCGATGATGCTCTCCCTGCTGGGCGGCACACTTGGTATCATATTGGGCGTGGCCGGCGCCATGTTGGTCTCCACTTTGATCAAAGGCCTGCATGCGCTGGTTACGGTGGAAGCAGTATTGTTGGCAACCGGCTTTTCCGCTGGCGTGGGGCTTTTCTTCGGTATCTATCCGGCTACCCGAGCATCTCGCTTGAATCCCATCGATGCACTTCATTACGAATAAAGCGCCCGGGAACGGCATTGAGGGAGGCGTAATAATTCAGCCGTGACGACTGAGCCACCCCGACAATAGAACGCAGATGAATGCTGATCTTTTCTGATTCCGCTGCAGGCATCTGCGTTCTACGTTAACCAGGGCTGCGTAGTCGTTGCATTCAGTCTATATTAGGTGCTGCTGGCCTTTTGCTATTGGTACCTCTTGACCCCGCTATCACTTTCCCTGCCGCGATGTAATGACTTCCAGCCGATGTTGACAAGATGCACAATTGCAAGTATCGTTTCATCCGCATGTCTATTTTGCCGTAGACACCGAATAATAGGGCGCAGGTCAATGCATATTTTCGCCGATTGATTTATCTGCGTGCAATTCGCGTTTCGTATTGCCGGCGCGACCGGCTCGCCTAAGTAGCGACCAGCGACCTGTTTTAATTTGTTTTACTAGCTTAGCCGGGGGAACGTTTTTTGGAAGGGTTGGAGGGGAACTCGTACGGTTCCCCTGCCGGGAGCTCGAGGGCAGCGCCCTCGAAAAAGAAAAAGGAGGCGACATTATCTTTTGGCGGCCCAGCGACTAAAAGTCACGGCAACGTCTGCAAAATCGCCCTACGGCGATTAGCTTGCAACCTGCGCAGGCAGGTTTCGCAGTTGTGGCAGCGATTTCTAATCGCCGGACAAGGCAGACTGCGTTGATCAGCGCACATCAGTGTTAATCTGCGTTCTGTGAGGATGTTTCCGGGGGGCGCACGGAGCTTTGAGCTCCGTGCTACATGATGAGGCGCCCCCTGAAGGGGGCTGAGGTGAGGCAGCCCGCTTCAGCGGGCTTAGGCTTGAC
>WFQU01000106.1 GCA_015486845.1 Anaerolineae bacterium
GTCCCATTCCGGTGCGCCGGCCCCTTGCCGCCGCGGCGGCAAGGTACGTCAAGGTAGCGTCCGCTGCCAAGGGGCTACTCAACGCCAGCCCCCTTTCAGGGGGCTTCTTGGCGACGTAGCACGGGGATTTAACCCTCGTGCTACGTCGGCCAACCCCGTCGATTAGAAGTTGAACTTCTTTAAAGAAGGCTTGATTTTTTTATCTGCGTGCGCAGCCAGCGTTAATCTGCGTCCCATTTTTATTTTCAGAGGAGGAAGCGTCATGACTAAAACGGATCGTGAAGCGTCCGTTTGGCAAAGAATTTGGGCTTGGCTTGTTAACGCCCCTAAACAAGAATTACAGACTGCTGCGGAAGCGCCGGCTGTTGTGCAAAACCTGTCAGCAGAGGAAACTGTCTCTGTCCAAGACCTTTCCGCTTGGGAAACTATAGCTCAAATAGCCTCTTTCAACGCTACCGTTTCAGCGGTCACCTCTGTTATGGATGACAGCGCCCGGCTGCATCTGGCTTGGGAAGATGATAGTATTATTTATCATGCTTTTTGGCAGGATGGACAATTTGTTAATCCTGTGCCGGTCGCCATGGGCAAAGCGCCCGTGTTGGCGATAGGCGCAGGGGGCGGTCTGCATTTGACTTTTACGCATCGGTTTATTGGCCAGCAGGATGTTTACCACGTATTTTGGGATGGTCAAGCCTGGACGCTACCCCGCAATGTTTCTAATACCACGGGCGTTTCTACCATGCCGGCCATTGCCGTGGATAGCGATAAGAAGCCACATGTCGTGTGGAGTGATACGCTCTCTGGACCAAATTTTCCGCGCGTGTACCACGCAACTATCGCCAATGGTGATTGGATCAACGCGCCGGTGCCTAACAGCCGTGGAACCCACCCGGCCATCGCGGTAGACGTTCTAAACAGATTACACGTTGTTTGGCAGGACAAAATACCCACCAGCGGTGAGAATGACATTTTCCACATTCAGAGACAGGCTGATGTATGGTCTGTGGCTGAGAACGTTTCCGACACGCCGAACGGTGACTCGGTGCTGCCACAAATCGCTTGTGCCGAGAACGAAGGCCATACTTTCGTGGTGTGGGAAGAGTTCACACACGATCATCATGTTGTGAGTTTCTCGCATGGACAGTTCGCTCGTTGGTCTTGGTCGGAAGTCATTTCTGATAACCGCACCTCAGCACATTGGCCGCGCATCGGCACCACCGTGCGCGGCTGCCTGCACACGGCTTGGGTCGTTTCCGATAAATTATACTATCGTGCTCGCGGTATCGGCCCTAACGCACATTGGGGACGACAAAAAGAGATTGCCAACATTCACGACCTCGTCGGGTTATCTCTTTCGGCCGATGCTGATGGCCAAGTCCATCTGTCTTGGGCTGATCGGGAAGATGGCACAGTGAACGTCTATTATCGCCAGCGCAAGTCCCTTTTAGAGGCCAGCACGTTAGAGGCCGAGGTGTTCTGAGGTAACTTGTTGGTCATTGCATAAGTTCCACAATTGATACTGCACTAACGCTTGCGAAGTTAGCCTCCGCAGAAATCGGCGTTTGTCGGCGTTCTATTGGCGGAGAGGCTGGTTAGTCACCAGAAGATATGAAATTATGCACAGTCGGGGTAAAAGAGTTCGGATCTGGCTGATCGCTGCCCCCTTAATGGTTATTTTAACCTGGCTACTTTGGCGTAACTGGCAATGGACCCTGCCGCTTTTCAATAATGCCGACCGATTACAACGATGGTTTCGGCGCTGGGGGGCGTACGGGCCGCTGGCATTTCTTTTTCTGAATGCGTTGCAGGTCGTTGTGGCCCCTCTGCCGGGCTACGTGGTGGGTGTGACCGGCGGTTATTTGTTCGGGGCGGTTATCGGAAGTCTGGCCGCATTAGCCGGCATGCTACTGGGCGGCTGGATAGCCATGTTGTTAGGTCGAGTATTTGGCCGGCCGCTGGTTGGACGATTGCTTGGGACCAAGCAAATGGTGCGCTGGGATTATTGGACACGCGAGGATCGCCATTGGCCCTGGCTCATCCTGTTTTTGGGACCGTTCGGCGATTTAGTTTTTTACGTAGCGGGTCTGAGCCGGGTGCCTCTTTGGCAGCTTTTGTTATTGGCGTTGGCCAGCCGGGGGCCGGCGGTGGTGGCTTCGGTCATTGTGGGCGCCGGCTTACAACGACAATCCTTCACCTATACAGCCATCAGCTTGCTTCCCTGGTTCATCATTGGCGTGTCCGGCTTCGTGATCTACGAGAAAAACAAGGACAAGCTGCGGGAAAGATGAAGCCATTTTCTCAGCCCACCGAAGCCGGGAAAGCGTTCCGGCTACCCGATACAATCACAGCGACTGGCTGCAAGATGATGTTGCCGCCTACAGCTTGTACACGCCGTCCACCAGAATATCTTCCTCGCTGCCGTCTCGATAGAAAAGGCGCAACGCGGTGGCCTGAATGGGACTATCTTTAGCATAAACGATGTCTTCATGGACAACGGTGGCCGGTGACCGAAAATCAGCAACGCCGACTACGCCGCCGATATGATCGCTGCGGCCATAAGCCCAGTGCACGCCGGCTTTCTCGTCTTCCAGCACATTGCCCCAGACGACCGCTTTGTTGTTGCAACCTAAGCCCAATTCGGCGATGTTCGTGCGGGCCGGATCGGCATCGAAATAAGCGCGCATTTTAGCCGCTTCGCTACCGCTGCCGGCAATGGCAACAATGCGGTTCTCTTCGATTTCCCAGTGCATGCGTTCCCCATGGCGCAGCACCGGCACAGTGCCAGCCGTCAAACTGGGTTCTCCGTGCCGTTCGCCTTCATAAGGGGCAATGAATGCCTCGCCGCTGGGTAAATTGATGACGCGCATCCCTTCTTTGTGCCTCGGTAATTCACCGGCATCGACTTCTGGGTGGCGATAACGCAGGTCGAAATAAAGGATGTCGCCGCTGTTAAATGTCAAACGAGCACCCACTGCGTGGGCAAGCCGTTCGGCCAACAAGTGGGCTGTTTCGGCTATTTGGTTGTAGTCAGCGCTCAGCGCGGTGCGCTCCATGCGCCGGGCCACTTTCGGCATACTGGCTGCCCGAAAGTCGGCGTGCTGACTTGCAAAGATGGAAAGCGGCGCACTGGCCGAGAACTCTGTTAGCGCAACGGCTAACGTGGTTTGTCCCAGAACAGTCTCCATGGCGACCTTATCCTGGCCCAACCAGCCCCAGGCTGGAAATGGCGCATTATGGTCGCCGGTGGCCGGAAAACGGAAAATCGGGTTAAGCCGAAAGCCAATCTCAGTCCCCAACGCGGCAAACGCCTCGTGCCACTCGGCAGCCATTTGCCGCCGCTCTTGCCAGGCCGGGTTATCGTCTATCCCCTCAACCGGATGATCCACCATTACAGTGACTGTTTCGTCACTTTCGGGCGCAAAAACCGTCCGAATAAGTTGTCGTACATTGAAAGTACTCACTTTATCCCCTTATAAGTCCAGACTCGGTTTATGCTAAAGTTCCAAAACAAAACGATGGCAATGGCAATCACTTTGGCCGCGTTATAATCCCACGGGAAACCGATAAGAGGATGAAAGAACTTGGCCAATTGCCAAAGAATAGTCTCGTTGATGGCCAAACCGGTAATGCTCACCGCTGCAAATTGTACCAACTGTGTGTGAATTGCCCGTTCTTTGCTTTCCGGAAAACTCCAATGCCGGTTCAGTAGAAAATTGTTGAGCACAGCGCTGCTGAAAGATACGGCATTGGCCACCAGCAGCGGGATACCAATCACGCCGTGCAATAGGTTCAAAATGGTCAGGTCGATAAACATCCCGATGGTGCCGACGGTGGCAAATTTCACGAAGCGTTCCACTTCTCTATGGCGAAATCTTCCCGGCAAGACGGTAAAGACAATACTAAAAACGATCTTTTCTAATAAGCGCAAAACGCTGTTCTGTGGTACTAAAGGTTCCGTTGTCATTTCCTTCACTTGTGTCGATTGCATAGTAATCTCCCCATAGAAGTTCAACTTCTCGCAGAAGTTGAACTTCAAAACAGGGACAACCATGCACCCCAGTATATATGCTCAAGTCCCCTTTAGCCAAGTTAATGGGTCAAGGGCGGCTGCTTCAACGGCTATCCAACGGCCCGGCAAAAGGCTCCGCGTGCAAAGCGCCGTCAGCACCTTGGTTGATCTGTTCAATGCGCAATTCTGCCTTTTCCAGCAAAGCGTTACAGTAATCGGCCAAGGCAATGCCATGCTCGTAAAGGCGCAGCGATTCTTCCAGCGACTGGTCATCCGTCTCCATAGCCTGGACAATTTGTGTGAGGGCTTCATAAGCCTCTTCGAAAGACATTTCTGTGCTGATCTTGTCAGAGTCAGTATCCATATTCCTACACCTCCTTTTCCTCGGCAACAACAGCCGAGAATTGCCCCCGATAAACTTCGATGCGCAGTTTCTGCCCCGGCCGCACGCTATCTGCGTCGCGCACCAACTGACCTTCCTCATCCTGTACCAGGGCATAGCCGCGGGCTAAGACCGCTCGCGGATTCAAGCTAGCCAGCTTTTCCCGTAAACTGTGCAGGCGTTGCCGGCGCAGACGCTGTTGAAATGAGAAATTCCGTCCCAGCAGGGCGTTTAAATCGTCTAACCGCTGGCGAGCGCTGGTGAGCCGGACCCGAGGTTCATAGCGTTCCACGGTATGGCGCCGTGCTTGTACTGCTTCGCGCTTAGCGGACAACAACGTGTCGATTTGCCGGTACAGCGTGCTACGCAGCGTTAATATGCTTTCTCGTAACCCCACACCGTCCGGTGTGGCCGCTGCTGCCGCCGCGGAAGGGGTCGGCGTGCGCCGGTCGGCGGCGAAATCCACCAACGTGAAATCCGTTTCGTGCCCAACGCCGCTGATTACCGGCACCGGCAGGGCAGCTACCGTACGCACCATGGCCTCGTCGTTGAAGCTCCACAGATCTTCCAATGATCCGCCGCCCCGGGCGAGAATAATCACATCCACGCCGTACGCCGCAGCGTTGTGCAAAGCGGCCACAATCTTGGCGGGCGCCGCTTCTCCCTGCACTTCCGTGGGAAAGAGGTCAATCTCCAGCGCCGGGAAACGCCCGCGGATCACACGCACGATATCCCGGAAAGCGGCGCCGGTGGGGGATGTAACAACACCGATGCGGTGGGGAAAGGGCGGCACTGGTTTTTTGCGTTCCTCGGCGAACAGCCCTTCGGCGGCCAGTTTTTCCTTGAGGCGGAGGAACTGTTGGTAAAGATCGCCCAGGCCGGCCGGGCGCAAAAAATCCGCGTAAAGCTGGTATTCACCCCGTTCCGGATAGATGCCGATATAGCCATGGGCAACCACCGCCTCGCCGTTGCGGGGCAGCCGGGATAATGTGTGCGCACTTTGCTTCCACATGACCGCTTTCAAGGTCGCCACATCATCCTTCAGAGTGAAATAGCAATGGCCAGAGCGGGCCTGCACGAAATTGGAGATTTCTCCTTCCAGCCAGAGATCTTGCAGGACCGTGTCTTCTTGGAACAAAGCCTGGATGTAGGCGGTGATGTCACGGATACGCAGGGTGCCTTCCATTAGTTTGCCTCAGCGCTTTTGTGCAACAGCAGATGATTGGGTGTTTTCTCCGGCAGAATCAAATTCAGCGCCCGGGGGACAATTTTAACGCAAACAGGTGTTTGGGCATAAGGATCGGAATCGGCATGAACCCAGAGGGGCGGCGTCGCCTCGATGCGCACCCGTTTACCCCGACGCATGATCGTCAAGGTACCATCCGGCTCACCGCTCACCGCTAAAGGCACGATTTGGCCGAGCAGATCGGCCAAATTTCTGCCGGGGAAAATCGTGACATCCAACCAACCATCGTCGATATGTGCAGTAGGCGCCATCCGGATCAAACCACCGTATAACTGAATATTGTTCACGGTGACCCACAAAGCGTCATGGGTTACCTCATGCTCATCGATTTGCACACTAATGGGAACCCCCTGGTAAGTGCTAACTACCGTCAGTGCCGGCACCACGTAAGCCGCTCTGCCGAAGAGACGCTTGTCCTCCGGCGCTGATTCCACCTTTTTGGCGACCTCGGCGTCCAGGCCGATGCCGGCCCAGGAAAGGAAATAGCGTGGTGCTATATCGCCCTTTTCCGCGGAAATGTGTCCCAAGTCGATGCGGTGTGTGTGTCCGCGATAGAGTGCCTTTGCTGCTTCTAAAATCGGAGCAGAGAGAAACGGAACGGGGACAGGCAAGCCAATGTCTCGAGCGAAAACATTGCCGGTTCCTATGGGCAGGATGCCCAAACGGGTATCGCTGTTGGCCACTCCGCCCGCGGCCAGCCCGGCTGAACCATCGCCGCCTCCAATTAAGACGATTTCCACCCCTTTCTCGGCTGCTTGACGGGCTACGGCACTGATTTCCAGCGCGTCCACCTGGATTGTTTGTATCTCCCAGCCACCTTCTACGAGAAAATCGACAGCGCGCTGCAAATTGGCACCGTGGCGTCCAGAGCCGGCAGCGGGGTTGATAAGCAGCCATGTCTTCATGTTTCTTCTCTTTGTGGGGCGTCTGTAGTCTTAACCTCTGACGCATCCGCTCCATCATGAAGGGAAAAATCCTCTTGCTGTCGCCGCTGGTAGAAGCAAAGCAGCGTGCTACCGTATTTGCGCTGGTCGGTTGACACGAGATGTTGCAAATTCTCGGTAGGCAGCGCTTCGCGAGGGTGGATTTGCACGACCACGATTCCATCCTCCGTCAGCAGGTCAGGACGAGCGTCGACTTGCTGCAGGGCTTGTAGCCACAGGCCATGATATTGAGGCGGCGCCACGTAGATCCAATCGTAAGGGCCGATATTCTGGCGTTGCAAATAGCGAAATGCGTCCCCCGCCACGACGATTGCCGCATCGACTAATTTTGTGTGTTGTAAATTAGCCTGCAGCACGGCCAGCGCTTTCCGATTGCGCTCCACGAATGTCACACGCGCCGCGGCACGGCTCAAGGCTTCAATGCCCACTGCGCCGGTGCCGGCGAACAGGTCCAGCCCGATGGTGTCCTCAATCCAGCCACTGAGAATATCAAAAAGTGCCTCTTTCACCCGATCGGTGATGGGCCGGGTCACAGTGCCCGGCACTGACTGTAATTTGTGCCCTCGGGCCGTCCCGGCAATAACGCGCATCCGGTACCCCTTTATCGTGTCGCGCCGATGGCGTCTAACATCTTTTCCAGGAAATTGCGGTCATCCGGTTGCGGCGTACGGCCTAATGTCTCGCCTAATGTCTGCAATAATTGCTTTTGCCGTGCGGTCAAATTGCGTGGCGTGATGACTTTTACGGTGATGCGCTCATCACCGCGCCGGCGCTGATTGTGCACATCGGGAAACCCTTTATGGCTGAGCCGAAAAACGTGGCCGCTTTGCGTGCCAGCCGGAATGCGTATCTTCTCTTTGCCGTCTAAAGTAAGCACCTCCACTTCATCGCCTAAGGCTGCCTGTGCTATATTGATGGGCAAATCCAGCAGAACATCATTTTGTGAACGCTTGAAGATAGGGTGTGGCTTGATGTGGACGGTCACGTAAAGATCGCCGGATGGGCCGCCGTTTAGCCCGGTATTCCCTTC
This sequence comes from Anaerolineae bacterium, assembly GCA_015486845.1. Lineage (GTDB taxonomy): Bacteria > Chloroflexota > Anaerolineae > JAADDB01 > JAADDB01 > WFQU01. The sequence goes on from WFQU01000106.1 coordinate 7,612, forward strand.
GCCACTGAGCCGGACGCGCATCCCTTCATCTACTCCCGCGGGGATATTCACCTCGACCTCGCGGGCTTGTTCTATCACTTTGCGTCCGTGGCATTTTGAACAAGGGGTTGTGATGACTTCGCCACTGCCGCCGCAGCGCGGGCATGTAGTCACATTGACGAAACGGCCCAAAAAGGATTGCTGAACTTGGCGCACTTCGCCTGTGCCATGACACTGTGGGCAGGTCATGGGGGAGGTTCCTGGTTCGGCGCCTGTACCGTGGCAACGTGGACAGGTTTCATAGCGGCGGATTCGGACTGTTTTCTGCACGCCGTGGGCGGCTTCGTTGAAAGTCAAAGTTACTTCAGCACCAATATCACCACCTTGCCTCGGGGCGTGGGGTGATGCCCGGCGTCCTTGCCCCCTGCCGAAGCCAAAAAGTCCCTCGAAAAGATCGTTGAAGTCGACGAAATCAGCGCCAAAGCCGGCCCCGCCGCCAAATCCGTTAGCACCACTTACGCCGGCGTGACCGAAACGATCATACTGTCCGCGTTTTTCTGGATCGCCTAATACTTCGTAAGCTTCGTTAATTTCCTTGAAACGCGCCTCTGCATCCGGTTCATTACTCACATCCGGGTGATATTGACGCGCTAAACGCCGAAAAGCTGTTTTAATTTCTACTTGCGAGGCTTGTCGACCAACGCCCAAAACCTCGTAATAGTCTCGTTTATTCGTCATCGGACTCCCATGAAATAATCCATGCGGCTAAACCGGCAACAATAACTGTGACGCTAATGAGTGCCGCCCATTGCTGCTTAGTAAAACCAACCTGCCAGCCAGCCCAAAGCAAAATAGCTACCATGCCCACGCCCAAGATAAGCCAGGAAGCCCAAAAATTGTGCTTTCCCCAGAAATCAATTACTGCTTTCATTCGTCACTCCTCCACGTTTCACAATCCACCGATTCCAGGCTCTCTGGACCTCCTCGCGTAACGTCGCTAAAGTGTCATCGTTATGGATGACTACATCAGCCTGACGCATTTTCTCTGCCGGGGAACTTTGCATGGCTAAGCGCCGCTTAGCCTCTGCCGGCGAAACGCCCCGGGCTATTAATCGCTCTCGTTGTATAGTCTCCGACGCAACCACAACCCAGATCTGGTCAGTGAGACGACGAACCCAGTCACTTTCCAATAACTTGATGGCCTCAATGACCACCACCGGCTGCTGGGCGTGCTGTAAGCGGCGCCGAATCTCGGCAAACACTACTGGATGGACGATGGCTTCTAATCGATGCAACGCCGCACTGTCGTCAAAGACGATGGTCGCCAACTTAGGCCGGTCGATAGCCCCGGAGGCTGTAACAATCTCCGGGCCAAATGCCTCCACAACCGGCGCATAGGCCGCCCCGCCGGGCGCCATAACCTGGTGCGCCACTTCATCGGCGTCGATGCCTTCTGCGCCCAGATCCACCAACATGCGCAAGAGTGTAGATTTCCCCGTGCCGATATTACCCGTCAAACCAATAACCAGGGGGGGCTTTCGCTGTCTTACTGTTTCATTACGCCTGGCTATTGTTGCTTTCACTCGTATTCCCTGTCTTTGTGGCAATTAGTTAGCCTACCTTGTCCGGCAATTAGAAATCGCTGTCATAGTTATACAACCTGCCTGCACAGGTCACGTACCAGGCACCGCGAGCCGACTTGGCAAATGCTGCCGTGATTTATCACCGCCGGGCTGAGTTATTACACTTCGTGTTGCTCTAAAACAAAAAGTATAGCAACGGCGTGGCTTAGCGTCAAAAAAGGAGGTGCTTGTCAGAAACAAGCCTTAATGTATCAAAACGGGCGACAGACAAACCGGCAGGTCCAAATGTCTCCCTTAAAAATAGAACGCTGATAAACGCTGATCTCAAATATGTTACGCCAGCAATACGAAAATCCCTGTTATTAGGCCTGGTTCATGATAGTGACTGTTAGCAAGCTCATGCAAACTCGTGGCGAGAACGCCGGGTATCCTATTTTAGAAGTTCAACTTCTTCAAGAAGTTGAACTTCTAATTCAAAGATAGTATCGCCTCCTTTTTCTTTTTCGAGGGCTCTACCCTCGAGCTCCCGGCAGGGGAACCCCTACGGTTCCCCTCCAACCCTTCCGAAAAGCGTTCCCCCGGCTAAGGTGGTAAAACGAATTAAATAGGTTATTGGTCGCTGCTTAGGCAAACCGGTAGCGCCGGCAATACGAAAAATCTCTGTTCTCGGGCCTGGTACACACTAGTGCATAGCATCAAACTGGTCCAAACTCGAGCCGCCAACGATATGTCAGAACTGGTTGCCGACAGGATAGCGGCGGACAGCAGCGTGGCGAAAGAAAGATAATAGAACGCTGATCTTATTTTCATCCGCTGTGGTGCGCCTATCTGCGTGCCCGCACAGGCAGACCGCCGGCCTATGTTAATCCCATATTAAGTTTGAGATGGCGTGCCGGGAGCAGAAAGGATTGACTGCCAGGCGAATTGTGTGGCAAAATTAGGTTATATTCTTGTAGGAGATAACACGGTGCGAGCAAACTCAGGTCTGTCATGGTTACACAACCTAAAAGAACAGATCAACCGCTTTTTCCGTTTGGTAAAATTTGAACATACGATCTTCGCATTGCCTTTTGCTTATTTAGGCATGATTCTGGCTGCCAAGGCGTGGCCGACGTGGTGGCAAATTTTCTGGATTACCGTGGCCATGGTCGCGGCCCGGACGTTAGCTATGACCATCAACCGGATTGTCGATTGGCGTTATGACGCGCGTAACCCGCGCACGGCCGGCCGGGAGATCCCGCGAGGCATCGTGCGTCCGCAGACGGCTTGGCGCTATGCCGGTATCGCTTTGTTGCTTTTCCTATTCAGTGCCGCCATGTTGAACCGTTTAGTGCTGTACCTTTCCCCGATTGCCATTTTATTCCTGGTGGGTTATAGCTTTAGCAAGCGCGTGACTTGGCTTAGCCATTGGCTACTGGGGCTCACAGACAGCATTGCCCCGGCCGGCGCCTGGATTGCTGTGCGCCCGGAACTGAGCGATCCGGTTATGTATTGGCTGATGCTGGCTGTGCTGTTCTGGATTGCCGGATTTGACTTGATTTATGCTTGCCAGGATAGCGATTTCGACCGGCAAATGGGGCTACACGCTTTGCCAGCCCGTTTTGGAAACAGAACAGCCATGTGGGTGGCGCGTTGCTCGCACCTGATTACTTTGGCAGCGCTGGTCATGGTGGGCATTTCCGCTCGTCTACTTTGGCCATATTGGGTCGGTTTGTTGCTCGTGACGGGTGGTTTGGCCTATGAGCATGTCTTAGTCAAGCCGAATGATTTAACCCATATTGACTTAGCTTTTTTTACCATGAATGGCTATATCAGTATCGTTATTTTCTTAGCCACGCTTTCCGCTCTGATCCTGCAATATAATATTTTGTAACATTCCGGTAGGCGGAGCGCCCATGGCCTTATGACTTAACTCGGCGCCCAGTGACTAAAAGTCACGGCAACATCTGCAAAATCGCCCTACGGCGATTAGCTTTGCAACCTGCGCAGGCAGGTTTCGCAGTTGTGGCAGCGATTTCTAATCGCCGGATAAGGCCTCAATTCCAGTGCAGCGGCGGGGTACGCCAAGGTGGTGCCCGCTGCTAAGAAGCTATTCAACACTATCCCCCTTTCAGGGGGCTTCTTAGCAACGTAGCACGGGGATTTGCCCCCCGTGCGCTCGGGCGGAGAACGCCGTCGATTAGAAGTTCAACTTCTGCGAGAAGTTGAACTTCTTAAAGAGGGCCTGATTTTTTAGACGCTCTGCGCCTTTGCGCCGCCGCGTCAACTGATTTTCAGAGGAGAAGTTTATTTTCAGAGGAGGAACAATGGCTGAATTATCGCGCCGATGCTGCATTAGCCCAAGGTGAACTTGCCAAATACTCAAATCTGGCTATAATGGTTTTCGTACGTCAGGGCGGTTAGCTCAGATGGCTAGAGCGCCACGTTGACATCGTGGAGGTCACAAGTTCAAGTCTTGTACCGCCCATCAAAAGAAGAGCCTGTAGGTCATGACCTACAGGCTCTTCTTTTTGCTCAGATCAGCATCACATCTCATTTTAATCAATGATTACTTGTCATAGCGTTTCGCGACGCCTAAAGTGTAGGCAGCGATAATCTCTTCCGGAGTATTCAGCGGTAAACATTGATCTGCACCGGCAACGATTAATTGCAGATTGACGCTGCGTTGGCTACAGGTATCGCTCACAACAATTATAGGCACCCGCACATATTCTCGTATAGCAATGCACATCATCTTCAATTCGTCTAAGCTGCTATTGCCATAGATCAAAACACGATCGAAATGGCTAATGCGATCCCAGCGAATGTCGTGCAACGGCTTGACCGTTTCTTCCATTTTGTATTTACGCAGCGCTTCTGCTAACGCCGGTGGCACACTTTCACTGACTACGATGGTTAGCAGTCGTTTTCTGGCCAGATGGCCCAATGACCTGGCTTGGGGGCGTTTCACAGGAATGTAAGTTGTCTCGAATTCGAATTGTACATTAGCTAAAGGCATTTTTCTCTCCATTTCTTTTATATACACATATAGCAACAAGCACAGTAATAATCCGTAGACCACAATGATGTTTTTACTTCAGGCACACTTCATAGTGACCTTTCTTATATAATAGTTGATTTTGTGGGGAAATGCAATACTCTTTCCTGACAAAATAATGACAAGGTCGACATGGTTAAAAACGCGGAAAATAGCCGAGGATGTATGCCCTACCACTTCGGTTAGCAAACGCCGGGCGGCCACATTAGGTGAGGAGTCGGCATGGGCCTTTGGCGCACCACAGCGGCTGAAAACGCCCCCTACTCCCAACCTTGGGAGGGATTAACACACCCCCAGAATTGGGGGCCAGCCCCAAAACCCCCGTACCCAAAAAGAGGAGCATACCACTGGAGGTGTTTCACCCCCCAGACCTCCTGAAAAGGGGTTTTGGCTGCGCCGTGGTCGGTTTATTTTGGGGCTATCACCTTCTACCGCCACGTTACCGTCCGCTGCTACCCTGTTGGCAATGAGCGCTTACACAGTGTTGTCGCCATGAGCTTGTCTGAGCTTACTAGTCGCCAATAGCATGAACCAGGTCTAATAACAGGAGTCTTTGTATTGCCGGCGTAATATATTTGTAGATCAGCATGTATCAGCGCACATCAGCGTTGATCAGCGTTCTATTTTTAAGGGAAGACTGTCCCTTGCCAATAACAGTGACACAGCACTGAAAAAACTTAGCGCTCACAGCCACCCAATTGGAGATTTTTCTGCCAACGGCAGATTACGCTTAGAAATAAACCGGCTCCTGGTATTCGCCAAAAACGTCCCGGAAAATATCAGTAATTTCCTGCAACGTGGCGTATGCCTTGACTGCTTCGATGATTGGATACATCAAATTCTGCTTTCCCTTGGCAGCCTGCCGCAACTCGACCAATGTCCGTTTTACTTCGCGATGGTCTCGGGTACGGCGTACTTCGTTGAGCCGGGCCACTTGCCGGTCGTACCCCTCTTCGTCCATTTGCAACAATGGGATAGCGAGCGGTTCATCTTGCGTGTATTCGTTCACGCCCACCACCAGCCGGCGCCTTTCATCGATTTCCATCTGGTAGCGGAACGCAGCTTCAGCTATTTCCCGCTGGAAAAAGCCCTGCTCGATGGCCGGCACGACGCCGCCCAAAGCATCGATACGTCGAAAGTACGTTTCCGCTTCCTCTTCCATGCGATTAGTCATCGTTTCTACGAAGAAGGAGCCGGCCAACGGATCGATGGTATTCGTGACACCGGACTCATGGGCGATGATTTGTTGGGTGCGCAACGCTACCAAAGCAGCTTTAGCGCTTGGCAAGGCTAAGGCTTCATCCATAGAGTTCGTGTGCAAGCTCTGCGTGCCCCCCAACACTGCCGCCAATGCCTGGATGGTCGTGCGCACGATGTTGTTTTCCGGCTGCTGAGCGGTCAAGGAACAGCCGGCTGTTTGGGTGTGAAAGCGCAACAGCCAAGAACGCGGATTCTGAGCACCATATTTCTCCCGCATGGCACGCGCCCAAATGCGCCGAGCGGCCCGGAATTTGCCGATCTCCTCGAAAAAGTCGTTGTGCGAGTTGAAAAAGAACGAGAGTCGCGGCGCGAAAGTGTCGATATCCATGCCCCGCTCCAGCGCGGCGTCAACATAGGTGAAGCCATCGGCCAAAGTGAATGCCAATTCCTGGGCGGCGGTGGAACCCGCTTCTCGGATGTGATAGCCGGATATGCTGATAGTGTTCCACTTGGGCATTTCCTGGCTTCCGAACTCGATGGTATCGGTGACCAGCCGTAACGACGGCGTTGGCGGGAAAAGGAACTCTTTTTGGGCGATGTATTCCTTGAGAATGTCGTTCTGAAGCGTGCCACCTAATTTGCGCCGAGGAATGCCTCGTTTCTCCGCGGCCACGATATACATGGCCCAGATCATGGCTGCGGTGCTATTGATGGTCATGGAAGTGGTCAGTTGGTCTAAGGGCAGTCCATCCAGGAGAACCTCCATATCCCGCAAGGAAGAGATGGCCACGCCGCATTTACCAAATTCACCCAATGCCCGGGGCGAATCGCTGTCGTAGCCGTAAAGCGTCGGCATGTCGAAAGCAGTAGAAAGGCCGGTCTGGCCGTTGGCCAACAAATACTTGAATCGCTGGTTGGTCTCCTCGGCGGTACCGAAGCCGGCGAACATGCGCATGGTCCAAAGCCGGCCTCTGTGCATGGTTGGGTAGACGCCCCGAGTATAAGGATATTCGCCGGGAAAGCCTAAATCCCGGTCGTAGTCCATTTCCTCCACATCCTCCGGTGTGTAAAGCCGCTCCACCGGCATGCCGGAAGTGGTAATGAACGTGTCGTAGCGTTCGGGGAAACGGGTTGTCGTCGGGACAACCTTCTCTTTTTCCCAACGCTGCTTTTCCGCACTGACTTCCCGTACGGCTTCTTTATCGTACATAGTCATTTTTCCCCTCCCTTGGAACTAACTGACGCAGAGCCGCTGAGACGCAGCCAAAACACTATTAAGACGCTGATTCACGCAGGCTCTGCACGCAGATAAAAAATGATGGTCAAAAAAGCCAACCTGATTATGTCATCGCTAACAAAGCATGGCGATCCTCCTTTGGAAAATAGAACGCCATGGCACTGGAGTAGAGGCTTTAGCCGGTAATGATGCCCCCAAACCACCTAAAGGCTTGACGCCAGCCGCATTATTTTCATCCGCTGTGGTATGCCGTAGGCCCATGGTAACTACCAAGAAACACGCTTGTTTCTTCTTAAACGAATAATTTTGTATTCGAAAATTACGGAATAGCTCCTCTGAAAATAGAACGCAGATTAACGCTGATGCACGCTGATCTTAATTTTCATCCGCTGTGGTGCGCCGTAGGCCCATGATAACTCCCTTGAAAATAAGTTGACGCAACGGCGCAAAGGCGCAGAGCGTCTAAAAAAATCAGGCTCCCTTTAAGAAGTTCAACTTCTCGCAGAAGTTGAACTTCTAATCGACAGCGTTCTCCGCCCGAGCGCACGGGGGGCAAATCCCCGTGCTACGTCGCCAAGAAGCCCCCTGAAAGGGGGCTGGTGTTGAGCAGCCTCTTGGCAGCGGACGCTACCTTGACGTACCTCGCCGCCGTACCGGAATCGAGGCTTTAGCCGGTGGTAGACCCACCAATTCACCTAAAGGCTCGACGCCAGCCGTAGATTTTCATCCGCTGTGGTATGCCGTAGGCTCATGATGACTACCAAGAAACACGCCTGTTTCTTCTTAAACGAATAATTTTGTATTCGAAAATTACGGAATAGCTCCCTTTGAAAATCAATGCGTCGCGGCGGTATCCGCGGCCCAGGCACCGGTTACGGCGGCCTCCAGGCATTGCTCCAGCGTGCCGAAACGCATTTTTACGCCGCTGTGGGCCGGCGCATAGCAAGCCATTTTCCCGGCGTTGGTGGCCATAGTGTGAATGTGTAAAGAGCGCAACGGTGCGACCACAGCGCAAGTATCGGCGACGACCAAGCCGCCGGCCGCCTCAATACGCTGGACATAGCCTGCTTCTAAGCCACGTTGCCGAGTAATCCGGCCGGTAGTAACCCAGAGTTTCGTGCGCAACGACTTTCCCCCGACGAAATCAGCGACCAACGACAGTTCATGCAAGCTGGCGTGAGGACAGCCAATGGTCACCAAGTCAATTTGAGTCACCTCAGGATTAGCATCCATGGCTGCGATGGCCGGTGCTAAATGCTCTACCCGCAAAGTGTGCGCATCCGGAACGATGAGCGTTTCACCCTTAGCGATTGCTTCCGGAGTATAATTGGCAATATGGTAGAGTGGTACAGCGCCGTAAGCCGCTAAAGCGGCCCCCATCGCTTTTAACCGGTCTATCGCCGGACCGCCATCCGCTAAGCGATCCCGCGCTGGCAACGGCGACAGCCAAGGCGCCAAATCACGGAAATAGGGAATGCCGTTGCCAACTGCTTTACCCACCATGTAGCCCAACGCGCCGAAATCGGCGACACTGTGCAGCGGCACTTCCACATCGACAATCCAGTTGGCCCGGCGGCCAGCCTCCAAATGCAGCCCGTACGCGGCCGTTCGCCCAATGATGGCGGCTGCCAGCGCCGAAGGCCCGCCTTCCCGGTTACTACGCGCTGCCAAGACAGAATTAGCAAACACGACGGCGGAGGATTCGGACCAGGCTAAATGGTCACCGGGCCGGGGCATTTGTGCCGTGAAAAGATACGGCGTGCAGCTCAATGTCGGCGTAATCCCCATGCGCCGGAAAACATCTACCGTTCGCAGTTGCGGCAGCGCAAACTCCGGATCGAAACCAATCTCTTGCCAGCGGGCTTCTTCCATGCCCATAGGGTTCAAGGACGTTGGAACAGTGACCCGGGCGCCCTCGTCGGCCCATTGGCTCAAAAAGGCAAGGCCCGCTTCCCCCAAGTTCTTATAGCTTACGCCGGCAATGTGCGCGTGGACAATAGGCAGCAATCGCTCAGCGTTATATATCCAGCCCAACGCTGCCACGATCTCCATGGCACGTTGCCGGCCTGGCCCTTCTTCGCCGGCCAGGATGGCTTTTTCTTCTGCAGTCAAATGAAGTGTCGTCAAATTCGTGTTTCACTCCTGTGAAGATAAAATGGGACGCAGATAAACGCAGGCTGCGCACGCAGATAAAAAACAATCCCAAAGATGCCGTTGTTAGAAAAGCTCGGCATCTTCCTCAGCGCCGGAGTCGAGGCTTTAGCCGGTGTCGCCAAACGCCAACCTGCCTCGGCGCCCGGCCGCAGGCCCTTTCGGTGTGATTTCAATCGCCCCCAAACCACGCACCGGCAACAGCCCGCCCGGGGCTGAAAGCCGCCTGGCTACAACAAGCCTAAGCCTGCTAAACCGGGCTGCCTCACCTCAGCCCCCTTCCAGGGGGCTTCCCGTTAACGTAGCACGGAGGTTCGAGCTCCGTGCGCTTACCCGGCTAACATCTTTGCCGTGGGGCAACAGCCGTGGTTGCAACCGCACCGAGGGGGCGATACATGACATGTCATGCATCGCCGAACGCCGACCCGTTCGGCGCGACTTTAGCCGCTTCGTGGCCAACCCGCAAACCGCATTCGCTGGTATGTCCGCCATCGGCTACCGGCCACCGGCTGCTGGCCTGTTTTATCATACGCCTTTGCCTCAGGCTACGCCCTCGGCGCATCCAGCGCTTTCAGCACTTGATCCACGTGCTTCTTTGGCTGCACCCGAAAGAACACGTGGCTGATCTTGCCGTCCTCATCCACGATGAAAGAACTGCGCACGATGCCCATATATTTGCGGCCGTACATATTTTTCTCCTGCCAGACACCGTATAGCTGGGAAACGGTGTGATCGATATCGGACAGGAGCGTGAATGGCAGATTCTCTTCCGTCTTGAATTTCACATGACGCTCAACTGGATCCGGACTGATCCCTAACACGATAACCTCGCGGTCGGTGAACGCTTGATAATGATCCCGCAAGCCTTGCGCCTGCCGTGTGCAGCCGGAAGTCATATCTTTGGAATAGAAATAAATGAGCACGCGCTGGCCCCGCAAATCTTGCAGACGCACCGGGCTGCCCTGGTCATCCGGTAAAGTAAAATCAGGCGCTACACTGCCAACATCAGGTAAAAGATCTCTCTTAGTCATGTTCTGCACGCTCCTGAGAGAAGATATGTGGGGATAAAAGCCCCTGATCATTCTGGTAACGATCCATCTGTTTCCCCTTCTTTCGCGACCGGAAGCCAAACATTGAATTGGACGCCATGTTCCGGTTGGCTTTTGGCAGCGATCGTGCCTCCGTGTAATTCTACCAAAGACTTCACAATAGACAAACCCAAGCCGCTGCCCGGCACACTGCTTTGTTGAACGGTGCGTTCTTTGAAGAAAGGGTTGAACAGATGGGACAATTCCTCGGCGGGCATGCCTGGCCCGCTGTTGTGTAATTGCAAACAGCACCCTGCCCGCTCTTCCTCGCGACACGGCATCACCTGAACGCGAATCATTCCGCCAGTGGGCGTGTGTTGCCAGGCGTTAGTGATTAAATTGGACGTAATCAACAGCAATTTCTCCTTATCGCCGGAGACCAGGCAAGGTATCTCGGCAAACTCTGTCGTCAGCGTCAAGGATTGCTTTTCTATCTCTGTTCGATACCGCTCGCAAACTTCTTCTACGATGGTCTGCAACGATAACGGCTCCAATTCTAAGGTCACTTTATTCATCTCTAAACGCGAATCTTCCAACAGATCTGTGACCAGGGAGGCCAGTTGGTTAATGTCCTGCTGCAGCTTAGCCCTATAAAGCGCTCGTTTCTTTTCTTGGCCGCGAGATAGCAAATCGAGGTGCAATTTCATGCTGGCCAAAGGCGTGCGCAATTCGTGAGCGACGACCGAAGTGAAGGCGTCCTTCGATTGCATGGCTCGGTACATTTCCGTGACATCGCGCTGCAAGACAATAAACTGGTCTATTTCTCCTGTGGCCGCCAGTACCGGCGCCAGTGTTATCTCTGCCAAATACGGTTTACCCTCTTTGCGTCGTTGCTGCATACGGCCATGCCAACTTTGGCCGCGCTGATATTGCTGGCGTATAGCTTGCAGCAGGCGTTGTTCATTCTCGTCTCCAGCAGCGCAGAGCATAGTATACGGTTTGCCGAGTAATTCCGTGCGGGAGAAGCCAGTCAAATGGATAAAACTCGCATTCGCATATTTGATCGTTTCCTGACGATCCAGGATTACCAACGCACTTTCCATATTACGGGCGACAACTTCGAACAGTTCTTGGCCGATTTGCAACGCGGTTGTTTGCTCTGCCCGGGTAGCCTCTAATTGTTCCATTTTATCCCGCTCAAGATGCAACAACCTTTCGTGCTCGATGACAATTGCTGCGTAACTGGCCAAAATCTGGGTGACTTCTAAGTCGTGTTGATCGAAGAAGTCGACATATTCACTATCCATCATTAGAACGCCCCAAACTCGGTCATGGGCCAGGATAGGAACACCCAACCAGCCTCGTACATATTCCAGAGTTGGCAGCGTGATCCAACGTTCGTCTTCCCGCACGTCGGCGATGATAATCGGCCGGCGTGTTTGCATAATCTCCGCCAGTAAATGGCTTTTCTCAAACAGCGAAGACGCGAAGGGGAGAACGACTTCTTCATGTTGGTAGCTATCGCTTAAAATGATTTCTGGTGTTTCATCTCGCCAGAAAATAATGGACGCAGTATACCAATGGACTAATGTCTTGGAATACGTGAATAATCGTCTCAGTATTTGTCCTGGATCTTCGCTAGATGTCAATGTCAGAGACATTTCCCGCAGATCATTTAACTGCTGTAACGTCCGATCCCAATTTGAGCGTATTCGTTCATTCACAATAGCCAGTGAAAGTAGCGCGACAAAAAAAGTGAGCAAAAGAACGTCACCGGTCACGATAGATTCACCAACGGGTTCGGTGAGCAAAAGAAAGCCGGCCAAATTACCCTCGCCTTCCCCGCACAAGGGGAAACACCAGACCTTTTGATTCTGCAGTGTGCCTTCCCAATCCCATAGCAATGGTAAGGAAGCTTGTTTCAGAAGAAAGGGTGTACTTGAGGTCACTAACTGTTCGTAAAATGGTAAATGTGTCGCTGCTAATCGTCGCCCTATAATAGCAGCAGAAGACAGGTAGCCCTGTTCAGCGACAATTTCAAAATAGCCTTTACGTAGAACGGCTACCAAAGCCTCGTTATAAGGAACCGCTTTTTGCAGGATGCGCAACAATAATGTTGTCCGTTTATCATCTTTCTGTGGTTTCACCCAGGAGGAGGCAAAAGCTAACGCGTCTCGGTACAAAGCCTGTTGCATAGAAGTGGTTTGGAACGTTTTCAAGAGAGAGACGATATCGGCAATGTGGCCGGCAACGACCTGCAAAAGTGTTTCATCGGCAATAGAAAAAGCGTTTTGTTTTGTGCTTTCCATGTCAATGGCGCCAATGATTTCACCATCGACACGAATAGGCGCACAAATCTCGGAGCGAGCAGAAAATTCAGAGGGCAAATACCAGGCGGACGTGGTGACATCAGGCAGATTGACCATTCTTCCACTACGCACCACATAGGCCATCAAGCTTCGCATCTCATCCACAGGAATGGCATGGCGATTATTAGAGTCTATGGATCGGATCATCCCTGATTTTTTGTCCACTAAGCCAACGCACACCTTTTCTTGTGCAAATAGCTTCTGCAACTGAGCCAACAGCACGCTAAACATTGCATTGACATTAACCGATGCCAATAATGTTTTCTCTAAGGAAGAAATAGATAGCAAACGACGTTGCAACTGAGACCAAATGTCCTCGGACTGGAGATGAACGGCGACATGGGTAACTTGGCCGGCCGGATTTAGCACCGGTAACACGTTGATTTGCACGTCATGCGTAGCTTTTTCTGTCACGAGCTGACAACGCAGGGTACATTTTTCTCTTTTTGTCCAGACATCGGCTAAGGAGAAAGACGCTGAAGTCGATTGGCAGGAACGCACATGTTCTGCTAAGGAGTCAGGCCATGTTTTACCGGCTTCCTGCTGCACGGTCGTGCCCAAAAGGCGATACCAGGCGTCATTGGCTTCCAACAGGTTACCCTCTGTATCGAAAAGCAGTAGGCCTTCTTCCGCTTGGGATAGGAAAGCAGCGTGTGCGCTTTGTAATTGATTCCATCGTTGGGCTCGGTGCGTAGCTTGCCACCGCAGCGCAACGCACCGGCCCAAGTGTTCGGCAATGGCCCGTTGTGTCGGCGTCAAATGCCCACGCTGCTGTAACCATAAAATAAGATGGCCATAAACTATGGTACCTTGGCCTAAAGGGATAACTAAGGCATCGGCGAAATCGTACGTATCCATCAAGGCTGCTATTGGTTCCCATGGAGAGCCGGGTTCGATGGTGCGTAATAGAAAAGGCGTGGTAGTAGACCGGCTGCTTCCAGGCCATACTTTTTCATCCTGTAACGCTGTCGATAAAGGTTCCGGCAAGTTACGATTGTCAAAACGGCTTACTTTTTCGTCTATTAGTTGAAGTGATAGGCCGTCTGGGTGGAAATAAGAGAAGGAAAATTCGAGTAAGGTTTCAATCCAAGCCTCAGATGTGTCAGGGGATGCATCTAACCGTTTCAGAATGGCTAAAAGGCTCAAAGCATTTGCTGTGAAGGCACGCGTCTGTTTCAATTCGGATAGGAGAAAACGATGGTTGGCCGTTTTTCGCCATGTTTGGGATAGCAAGCGTGCGATTTCTTGCCAGAAGGACCAGAATTCCGTCGCCAATGGCTTGACGCCCGGCAGCGCTAAAAGCAGGAAGCCAGGTTCTTCCGGCCAGGCGATGGCCACGAGGCGCGAAAAAGCGTGCTGCTGGAAGAAAGCCCAAAGTTCAGCAGGGCAAGTCTCCGACAAATGGTCTTCGTACTGTCCGCCTGTAGCCAATCGATCCAGATCCAAGCAACTGAATAATTGTTGGTCCAGTTCAACGGTCCAGCCGGGCAAAGAAGAGAGTTGCCCGGCAGCATCTACCCGGCGGCTTACCGTTCGTTCTGCGTTTTCGCTATCCGGTAAAAAGAGCCAGCCGGCCGCCGCTGAATTTATAGTTGGCAGGGCGTGTTCCAGGACTAAAGCGCATTTTGCTGCTATCTCGTCCTCATCTTTTTCCAAAAGTGTGCTGATTTGCCACAATTGCGTTTGTAAAGCGTGCGCTCTATTCACTGCGCGTTGCTGTGCGATAGTATCGGCTAAGCGATTCAATTGGCGGTTATACCAGCGAAACAGTTCGCGCTCTGGTTCGCTGAACGATCCTGCGATGAACAGCAATAGCAGTTGCGGCGTATCATTCTGGTAAACGGGGATCAACGCACCGGTTTGGTGACCGCAATAACTGGTTTTGGCACTCAAGAACGGTTTTAGCGCAGGGGATTTGGAGAGCAAGGTTGACAAATCGGATAGGAAGTGCACATCTGGGGAGAGCAAGCCGGCGAATAGGCTAGCAGGGATTCGTTTTCCTTGCCAGGACGGGAGTGCTTGGGAGGGCAACAAAACATCCGCTATGGGCGATAACAATAGATCAGTCCAAATAAAGTTAGCGCTCTGTGATTCGTAGCGCAGCCCGACGACAGTGATGCCGGCCGGAGCTATGAGTTGAGCTGTCCTCCGGGCCGCTTTAGGCCAGAAATCCACAGTTGTCAGGATTAATTCACTTAAGACTTTAGCCATTTCTCCCCGCAACTGTGCGGCTTGTTGTTCTGGCGGGGAGCGGCGCAACAGAAAAACGACTTGTTCCTCATCCGTCGTGCCTTTCAGCCGGAAAAAGGTCGCCTCGACGGAGAAATAGAATTGTTGTTGGTGCATCATGAGCAGTTGGCCTTGCCATCTGTCTTGTTCCGCCACAAGATGAAGAATTTCTTGCTGGTCCGGAAAGGTGCGAACGGCCAAAAGTTCATAGAAGGATTGACCTTGTAGTGTTGCCGGCGTGTAACCGTGCCATTGTGCGGCCAGCGCGTTGGCATAAATGATACGGCCGTTCGGAGAGATAATGATGACACCATCGCTGCTGTAGCCAACCAGACGCAAAATATCAGGATCAAGACTTGGCTGTGGAAGCATCGGCTCTGACAAAGTATTATGTCCTTCTCACTGTCTCATTATTCAGTCTACGCTTGGTGAATGAATTCTCGGCATCCCAGGCGGAACCGCCTTGTGTCAGTTCGATATCGCGTCGGCGAAAGCTAACTTTGCAAAGATTGTACAGTTTCCGCTAGCGAGGCAACGCCTTTAGCAGCGCGTGTTACTCTGTTAGCCGCACTAACAGGTGTAATCCCCGATAGCTAATAATTTCCACATGGCTGCCAACCGGTGCCGAACCGCCGTTTACCAATTCCGCTTTCCACCAACCGCCATCGACGAACACCATGCCGCGCGGCGTGAGCGCTTTGCGCACTTCCGCTTGTTTGCCAACGAGCCCTTCCAGGCCCGTCGCCGGCTGTTTGTGGTGAACTTGGACGACTTTGGCGATGGCAAAAGTAAAAAATGCGGCTAAGAGAAATGCTAAAGTGATGATGACTGCCCAAGGTGTCTGCAGATATGGGCGATTGAAAAGCATGGCACCTCCGAAAACAAAAGAGACTATACCCCCAAGCGAAAGCACGCCGTGCGTGGGCGCTTTGATATCCACGATGAAGAGCAAAAAGGCGAGGGCGATGAAAGCCAGACCGGTCATGTTAGCATTTAGCACGCCCAGCGCGTAAATGCCTAAAATGAGCGCTATAGAGCCGGTAATGCCGGCCATGTAGCCTCCCGGTGCCGATAGTTCCGAAATGATTCCCATAACGCCCAAAGTCACTAAGAGCAAAGCCAGGTCAGGACGCACCAGCTTGTTGAGAAAATCCTGCCATGCATTCAGGTTCATGGTACGCACTCGCGCCCCGGCCGTGTGGAGCGATACCATCCCGGCAGCCGTTTTCACTTGCCGGCCGTCGACTGCCTGCAACAGTGAAGGCAAGTCCGGCTCGATGAAATCGATGACGCCCAACGATAGCGCTTCTTTGGCGCTGGCTGCAGCCGCATTGGTGACTGCTTTTCGTGCCCAGGCCACCGCTTTGGGGCCGCGTCGTTCGGCCAGCTGGGCGGCATCCTCGGCTAAAGTGTTCTCTACCTTGCTCTGCAACGTCTTACCCAAGTCTTCGCCGCTTGGTCCCACGGGTGAAGCAGCGCCAATGGTCGTTTCGGGCGCCATGACGGCGAGGTGTGCGGCCAGTGTAACAAAAGTGCCGGCCGAGGCAGCGTGTGCGCCGCTGGGATACACGTAGACGATAACCGGGACCGGCGAGGCTTTGATAGCTTGCACCACATGTTCCATGAGCAAAACTTGCCCGCCAGGCGTATCCAGCTCAATGATAACTGCATTGGCCCCATCTTCTTTGGCCGCGGCAAGCGCTGTTTCGACATGGCGTGCCAAAATGTAGGTCAACTCGCCATTAACTCTAACCAGATCGACCCTTGGCGTTGCTGCCTGTAGCGTCGATGCGCCCAAAGCAAAAATAAGGCATAGGAGAAACCCGATTCGTCCTAAGTGATAGCTGTTTTTCACTGTGTCGACTCCCTGTTTGTGGTCACCAGCTATGCCAATAACGTGTTATCAGCACCTGTTGCGTATTTGTACTACAAACATTATACCACAGGACAGGGAAAAATTGACAGGTTCTCGGGCAGTTGGGGACATTGGTAAAAGGTGAAGTGTCACTGTGCACGGGCGCCGCGGTCGCGCAGGAAAACTGTACCGCTGTGGCAGGCACATGGGCCCGCCACAGCAGCATTTGTGCGTTACCAACTTGTGCGCAACAATGGCACATAGAGGCGGAATGGATACGCCCGATCACCAAAAGCAACCTCATAAGTCATTGAGCTGTCCACGTTGAGTGGTAACACATTACTGGTGATGGAGTAATAGCCGGGGGGGTCTGTTTCCAGTACCAAATAATGGGCAGCAGGCACAGAGCCGATGATGAACTGGCCATTAGAGGCCGTGTAAACCGCTTTGAATAGCGGTTCTGACGGCTGCAAAGCACCATCCTGATTCGTATCCACATACAAGCGTAAATAAGCGTGGGAAAGGCCTGGCTCGCCGGCATCTTGCACACCGTTTTCGTTTAGGTCGTCCCAGACCAACAACCGGATTTGTGCGTTCCCCGGCGTAGGCGTGACCGTCGGCGTCGGCGTCGGCGTCGGTGAAGCAGTTGGGGTGGGCGTCGCCGTAGGCGCCGGCGTGAAAGTCGGCGTGGCCGTGGGCGTCGGCAGCAGATAGTCGCCAAAATGGATGGGTGCAATGGGTAGGCCATCTTGAACAACAACAATGGCCTCGTTCGGCGTCGTGCTTCTATAACCGGGCGGATCCGTCTCTACGGCCCGATACGTGTCCGGCGGCAACGCGCTGAAAGAGAATTGGCCGTTAGATAGCACCAACCGCTCACTAATTTTCAGGTTAGCTCCGTTGTACAGCGTTATGATGGATCCGCCTAAAGGCGGTTCCCCTGGGTCGCAGGCTGCATTCTCATTGGTGTCCAAGCACACTTGCCCCCAAACGGTGTTGGCCGGATAGACCGGCGTCGGCGTGATGGTCGGCGTATCCGTTGGCGTCGGCGAAGGCCCTGGCGTCGGCGTATCGGTAGCCGTTGGTGAAGGCGTTGGTGTGCCGGTCGCAGTAGCTGTTGGCGTCGCCGTCGGCGGTGTGCCGGTCCAAGTCGGCGAAGGGGTCGGCGTGGGCGTCGGTTGGTAGTAGATCACTTCCAACTTGGGGTGCATTTTCGGCTTCGTCGTGGGTGCATAGTCGTTGGAAATAAACTGCAACTTCAAACTACGATTCAAGTCGTTTGTGCCAACCAGTAAGAGCCCGTTATTCTCGCTCGGGTGTTGCACCCAATCGTTGACCATATCCGTCACGTCGAAACTAACCCACGACGGCGCATCGCTATCGTGCAACAGGACATTGTCATCGGGAGAAGCGAGGTAATCTGTCCCTGCCATGGCCGCGCCGGCAACAGTCCAGGCCACGCCTGATTTCGTTTCATTCCAGGTCACTTCCATTTCTTCCCACGGTTTTAGCAGCCGATATGGGCGCAACATAGCCGCATAGGCAGGATCATAAGTCTGAAAATAGGAAAGATACATGGAAAGGGTCGCTTTCCACACAGACTTGTCTTGTGGAATCGTTGAAACGTCGAATTTGATGACTGTTTTAGCTTCGTCATACGGTTTCGTGCGCACGCGTAATGTGTCGGCGTTACCATAATTTGTGCTTTTTGCCTCGCGGTCCAGATAGCTATCCCAGCTATTTTGGTAACCATCCACGCCTTTTTGGAACGAAACGGTGACAGCATCAGGCGGCATGGAACCGGAAGGCGTGGGCGTGTCCACCGGTGTCGGCGTGTAAGTCGCCGTAGGCGTGGGTGTGGCCGTAGGCGTTGGCGGCGTGCCGGTGGTCGTGGGGGTGGGGGTGCTGGTCGGCCCGGCCAGAGTTGGTGTCGGCGTGGGCGTAGGCGTCCCAGCTGTGGCTGCCGGTGGCAGCGTGTTGCTGATTTTTGTCACGTCCACAAAATGTATCCACTCATTGCCATCGCTACGGCAGTCGATGCGGAAATCGGAACCACCGGCCAGGCCGTTGGCGAACCGGCCGTCCACGATGAGGAACTGCGCCCGGCGCCAGGTCAAGCTGTTGGTTTTTTGCACGACCATGGTGCCCACTGGCTGCTGGACGCCGTCCAAGTAGCTCAGCGCCGCTGCTTTTTCGGTGCCATCCTGGGCATCGTACAAGAGTTGCCACGTATCGCTGCCCCGGTCCAAGTAAATCACGCTAATGGTCACCGGCACGCTGCCGCTCAGATTGTAAATGTAGCCATCATCGATCTTGAAGAACATGTTCGGATTGCCGCTGCCCTGATCTGTGCGCCGAGCGACCCACGACTCGCGCGTTAGCGGCAGGCCGGCGTCGTAAGGGGATGGACTGTAGACAGCGTCCAACGAAGTGATGGTTGAATCATCAGTAACGGCGACTGTTTTGCCACCGGGAACGCTGTCATCTTGCGTGAGCCACATTTTATAGTTACCAGGCTGATAATTCCAGGGACCGGGGTCCGGAGAGCCTGCAGTACAAGTTTGCCACGGCGCCCGGTGGGCCCGCATGGCTGTCCACACGCTGGGCGTGTTATGGACCGTTTTGCCCAAATAACGGCTGGCCCAATGGAACAGTGCATAATTATCGTAATAGTATTCGCCGTAAGGCGGACTCACATTTTGCACGAAGAGGTCGATATTGAGTCGGAAGACATCCGCGTGCTTGTCCAGGCCGTTCAGAAGCCCCCAGTAAACTTCATCGAAATTCTGGCAGTTTTTGTACGGTCCCAACATGTAGCGGTAAGTCTCGAAAGCAATGGGTACATCGCTGCCCCGAGAAGTAAGCTGGTCGTATTTGCCCGTGTGGTTGCTGCTGTTATAAGCATTCTCATCGTCGGGATAAAGGCCGTTGAAAGAAAGACCCACGCCACGATCCGCGGCGTGGTTGGCAATATCCCTCCGCTCGTAGGAGTGTTTGAAGTAAGGCGCCATTTGGTTGAAGAGCTGCACCGATCCGCCGGCAAAAGCGTTGGCATACATATCAATAATTTCGTTAGTGGTCGAAATCCACAGCGCCGAGTCCAATCCGGCCGACTCCAAATTGTCGACATCGGCCAAATCACAAGGTGCATTCTCGCCGTAACGTCCTACCCCCGTTGCCACCCAGGCTAAACGGGGATCATTCTTGAAAGCAGCGCCTAAAGCATTGACGAAATTGTGATACGGCGTTTTATATGCGTCAACCCAATAACGGGGGATTTTCCACGCTTCGTTGGCCTGGCCGTCCCCATTCAGGTCTTTCCAGATAACGACCACCGCATCGCCGCTACGCATGTACGGCGGGGAAGCATTGATACCGCCACAGCAACCGCCGTTATACGTGCTGATGGCGATGGCGCCTCTTTTCCCTTTGCTGGACTCGCTGGCCAACCAGTTGCGGATCGGGTCGAAATTGTACACGCCCGGCGATGATTCCAGTTCTGCCCAGTTAAAGGTACGCAATCCGCCCACTAGCCCAAAAGGTTCCTTGTCGAAATTGCGGTAATCGGATGCCATGTAAATGCCCGGCAGAAATCCGGAAGGCGCGTGGATGCTGGTTTCCGGCTGTGGCGGCGTCATGGCGAAGACCATCCCCATGACCGGGGCCAATAAAAGGAGAAACAGAATTAGCGAGACGATGTAAGCGACGTAGTGTATTCTTTTCATTTTCCCTTGTTACCCTTCGTAAAACTGACGATCCCAATTGCTTTGCCAGGAAGACCTCTATCTACTTGTAAGACGATATTTATGCAAGAAATGTCGTGCCCGCAGTATGAAATTTTATTAAGGAAAGCCCACTGGCCTATTCGCCGGTGGGCTTATGAGGGTTCGAGATGACCAAAAGGAGCGCTCATGTTTCAGCCCGCCCCATCTCCAGTGAGCAGCGCCGGTATAGTGCGCAGTATGATTTCCATATCTAACCAAAAAGAGACATTTTCAATATACTGGATATCCAGCTCGACAATCTCGTCGAAGCGCAGGCGACTACGTCCACGTACTTGAGAAAGCCCTGTCAAACCAGGTAACACCGACAGACGTTGTTTGTGCCAATCTTTGTAGTATCCCAATTCGTAATCCATGTTAGGCCGCGGCCCAACTAAGCTCATTTCACCTTTGATCACATTGATAAGCTGCGGTAGTTCGTCTAAGCTCGCTTTGCGCAAAAAGCGCCCCATGCGCGTAATGCTGTTTTGTTCACCGGGCGGCTTGAAAATCAAACCGCCGTGTCCATTATCCGTGGCGGGATAGACGCCGTTAATAAAGTCATGGGCAAATTTTTGGTGGATGGCGGTGTGATCCCTATCATTGTACATGGAACGAAACTTGTAGAAAGAAAAAGTCTTGCCGTTGAGGCCCAGCCGTTTCTGCACGTATAATACCGGCCCCGGCGAATCCAATTTGATGGCTAAAGCGATCAGCAGCAATAAAGGCGAAATCAGGATCAGTGCCAATAAGGACAGCACAATATCGACCCCTCGCTTGATATAACGATAATAGAAGCCGGGCCGGCTTTCCAATGACGGCACAGCAGCAATCGAAAGGGGAATATTACGCGTAAAATTGCGCTGCTGCTTCCAAGAAACAACCTCCAAGCTATTGATCATTAAAGTCCCCCTTAGTTAGATATTCCCTATACAACATTGGTCGCAGGCCAATTCGAGATGTTCGTTTCTTAGCTGCCATCATTATAAGACAATATTGTGACGAACTGGTTAACAACGGTCTGAATGATTGTAACAGTTTTTTAATAGCAAGCCAGCTCATTTATTTGTTGTAACACAATTTCCTGTATTATGCCATAGGCCAATTGTTCTAAGAAATTCAGAACTTGTTCTAATCCCGGCTTAATTCAAACTAAGCTTGCCAAAGACAACGTCCTTTTAGTCCGACTATCCGCCAATGAGTACCAGGTAAACTGTTGACCTTGCATTTTTCTTGACGAAAGTCAATTCGAAAAGTTACTATCCTATCATGGTCGCCATCACGAAACGGCCCCGCCAAGTACAAAAGGGCTATTTAGTACCTTGCCAATGAAATACTTATACGATAGAAAAAGATTTAACGCAGAGATGTAGCGGGGGAAAGCTGTTAACCGCTAACACCCTATTTTCTCTATTTGCTGTTGTACCGAGATGATTTCCATTTGTTCATGCTCAATCTCGGACTCAACGTGCAACGGCACATCGGGCGTATAGTATTCTTTCTGTACGGTCAATGCGTTCAAGTTGCGGCGGTGGATCGCCAGCAATTGACGTAATGTTTGGCAGTCAGCGACGTGCAGCGTGCGTGGCCGGCGTGACGTGGAGAGTGTTTCTCCTCGCCCCAGCACCTTTTCTCGAACCGTGCGGAAAATGATGCCATCCACCGCACGCAGGAAGAGTACTGGCGTGCCAAAACCCCGATCATCCGGATCTAAGAGCATGCTGCGGCTGCGGGCAACGGCCACTGCGGCGTCTACGTGTCCTATCGTGTCCCCTTCCAAGAGTGCCTCGTAGAAATCCTGGGCGAAGGCGATAGCGATGTCGTCCCGAATACTATATTGCATAGCGACCACAGCCGGCACACCGGCCCGGACTAAAGCGGGAGCCATCCCCACATAGGCCTGACCGCTGCTGGACGTACTGCCGCCCTCGCAAGCATTCAACAAGACCAGCTTAATGGATGGGGTATTATGTACCATTTGGCGCACTTGCTGGCCGGAGATAGGGACTAATCGTCCTCCGCTGTCATTGAAAAAGAGCATCGCTTTATTTTGTCGCGGATCGAAATGACCATGTCCGATAAAATGGATGATGTGCGGCTGAAAGGCAGCAATGTGCCGCGCTGCGTCTTGGGCCGTTAACGGTTCGCCGCGCAGAAACTCTACCACCAACCGTTCTGGGAAACGACGCGCGACCTGTTCGATGGCTTTTTCTTCCACTTGGGTATCCAGCCCGGAGCCATAAGGCACCATGACTAACATGCGCAAAGGCAACCGGACGTTTAGGGAGCGGATGTGGCCGAACCCGGTAGCCGGATCCACGTAGCGGACAAGTGGCGTGCGCATCGACGCGGCCAGAAAATCGTTGTGCTCTGGCCAATAAAGGAATTCCCACGGAAGGACAGCGATTTCCGGCGGATCGATGCTCAATCGGATGCGCACACCATTGTCGTGGCTGAGTACCAAGTCTAAACTGCGCACGAAAAGCGTGTGAATGCGGTCACGGAATAAGCTATCGAAGAGATAGTGCCCCAAGCGAACGAAGATCGTGTTACTCCGTTCGCCTTCTGCCGCCAGCTTGAGCCATTTCTCGAAATCAGGGTTGCCGAAAGGCAAGTTTAAAGGGCCGTGTTCCCGGCCTAAAGGAATATCGCCAGACTCAGCCCGAGCTTCCACGTCATAGCCAGCACCACTTTGTGTGATTGTGATGTCTAAATTGCTGTATTGCATGACGTCTCCTATCCCCTTACAAACGAGACTGTTGAATTGTATAAGTTTCGTGTGCAGATGTCAAGCACCAACGCGTGATGATTTCCGGCAGGGTGCCTCTAAAACTGCCGGTCAGTTGCCCCTCTGAAAATAAAATGGGACGCTGATACACGCAGTCTACTTCGCCCGGCGATCAGAAATCGCTGCTACAACTGCGAAACTTGCCTGCGCAGGTTGCATGCTAATCGCCGTAGGGCGATTTTGCAGACGTTGCCGTGACTTTTAGTCGCTGGGCCGAAGTTTTCAGTTGCTATGGTGCGCTTGTCTGCGTGCCCACACAGGCAGACTGCAGGCTCATGTCGACTCTTTCTAAAATATATACGACCCATTCCTCGGCATCGTACAGCGGTAGTCCCTCCCAGGCTGGGCGCGTAGCCTGCACACGCCAACCGTTGGCCAGCGCGATTTCTGCCAGCCGCTTCGGTGTATACATCTGATCGCTGAGGCGGTATTCGTACAGATGACCGTGCTTCAGATCAAGGATGAAAAAGCGCTCGCTGGCAATCTCTCGCCCCGCATCCCAATACCGTTCACCAAGATGCAAGTACGGGAAGTCGCCCCAAAGGCCTCCTTCGTCGCTGTACCACCAACTGCCGCGCGGTGTGCGGTCGATGCGCTGCGGGGATAATAGTTCCAGCAACAAACGCCCGCCGGGATGCGTGATTTGAGCCAGGCGGCGTAGCATAGCCGCGGCTTCCGCTAATGGCAATACTGCGAATTGTCCGTATAGAATCATTCCGGCGGCAAAGAAGCCGGTTAAAGGCAAATGGCGCATATCCCCCTGCACAAAGTTCGGTCGTACACTGGCGGAGGTGGTCAGTTGCTGGGCGTAAGCGATATTGGCCGGGCTAATGTCCACACCGACGACGTGTAATCCCTGTTGTGCCAGTGGAACGGCGTACAACCCCGGCCCGCAAGTCAAATCGAGGAAGCGTTGACCTTCTTTTAGTCTTAGCCAGCGGCTGATGACTGGCAATTGCGCTTGTATCTCAGCCGCGGTACGGCTGGCTGCCCCGCTTCCTTGATCTAAGTGCTCGGCTAACATGCGCCGGCTGAATTCAGGGTCGGCCCAGGGAAAGTTACCTCCGCCGGCCCACGGATCAGGCGGCTCTGGCCGCGTGTATAGTG
The DNA here is from genome assembly GCA_015486845.1 of Anaerolineae bacterium. Lineage (GTDB taxonomy): Bacteria > Chloroflexota > Anaerolineae > JAADDB01 > JAADDB01 > WFQU01. The sequence goes on from WFQU01000106.1 coordinate 31,936, forward strand.
TTTGCAAACCTTTCCATAGGCGTGCGCTAACTATGCGTTGCCGGTCCATCACGCCCGTGCCAAGGTGATAAAAGTAACTTCCGGCCGGCAGTTAAAGCGCACGGCAGGGAAAATCACGCCTAAGCCGCGATTGGTGTATAGCAAGCCGTTTTGGACATGATAGAGACCAGCTGGGTATTTACGTCCCAAGTAAGGCAGCAGCGGTGCACCGATGCCTGGTAAACAGACTTGGCCGCCATGGCTATGGCCGGAAAGCTGCAAAGCGACGGCGTGGTCCATGGCCAGATCGGCAAAGTCTGGCTCGTGGGCCAGCAGGATCTTAGTCGCCGCTTGGGGCACACTGGCCATAGTGCGTTGCAGATTATCGGCGCCGACATAAGCATCGTCCACACCCAATAGCCAGATTTTATCCTTGCCGCGCTGTAAAATGGTGTTTTCGTTGCGCAAAATGCGGATGCCGGCGGCTTCTACGACGCGCTGCACATGGTCGGCGCCGTGCCAGTGATCGTGGTTGCCTAACACGCCGTACACGCCGCCCGGCGCGGTCAAGGAGGCCAACGCGGCTTCTGCTTCGCTGGAAAAGCGGCTATTGCGGGTGATGAAATCACCGGTGATGAAGATATAATCCGGCGTTTGCTCGGCAACCCAGCGCAACGTGCGCCGGATGTAGCTATTGCTGACGTAAGGCCCGATGTGCAAATCGCTGATGTGCGCAATAATCACGCCGGCGAACGCTTCCGGCAAGCCGGGCAGCGGGAGTGTCTGCCGGACAATTTCTACCCATTGGGGCTCGACATTGTGGGTGTAATAAGTACTCCCACTACCAGCCAAAAATAGCGCGGCTAAACCGCCCAAACTCTTTTTCAGGAACATTCTGCGATCAATTTCCTCGTCCATTATATTAGTGCGCCGGAGCGCGTTATTTTCTGTCATCACCTCAACCTGTTAGTGCCAGCAACTATAGAAGCTCATGATGCCGACAATGCCTATTTTATACGCGGTGTGTGTTTTTGAGAATTATATACCTACGGGCGCGCATCAGCCGGATTTCGTAACGCGTCACCCGCAAGGGGTGAGCGTACTCCATGGCTTTTACAAGGGTGTTCAGCGTGTTGGTCATGGAACGTGGACGCTGGAGAGTCCGTCCGTCTATGCGGACGCTCCCATTCCCCCGGCGATGGTTTCGTAGTAGGCGAAATGGCTGCCCGTGTGCGGGTCATCGCCGCCGATGGTAAGATTGTTCATGGTCCCCTGGGATGCCGCCGGCCCATGCCGGATACTCTGGAAATAAGACCTCTCCCTTGGCTTGCTGCCTAAAAGGGCGGCAAGCCTTCCCCTCCCCGATACGGGGAGGGGAAAAAGCTAAGCGCAGCGCAGCTTAGAGGAGAGGTCTCCGCTAAGTAATCGTCCAAGAATAAATTCCCCCAACTGTCATTGCGAGCGGGCGTAGCCCCGAAGCAATCTCCGACTTGCAAACTTGGGGATTGCTTCGGCCTATCAGCCTCGCAATGACAAATTCCCCTTAAAATCAGTTGACGAAGCGACGCAAAGGCGCAGATCGCCTAAAAAATCAGGCCCTCTTTCAAAGGTTCAACTTCTTCAAGAAGTTGAACTTCTAATCGACGGCGTTCTCCGCCTGACCGCACGGGGGTCAAATCCCCGTACTATGTGGCAAGAAGCCCCCTGAAAGAAGGCTGGTGTTGTGAGATCCATTGCAGATTATTTCTCTCCGCGTCCCTGCGGCTCTGTGTCAAAATTGCTCCTCGTAATCGGAAAAACTTCGACGCAAAGTGCACAGAGAGAAAAAATAATGGGTTGGCAACAGGATTTTGCCTTTGCAATCT
>WFQU01000107.1 GCA_015486845.1 Anaerolineae bacterium
AGCCCGAGCAAGCTTTTCAGGGTTCACTTTCTGGCCAGTGACAATTTGTTCTGGCATGACACACTCCTGTTTGACCTCTCCCCCGGCCCCTTCCCGAGCCGGGGAGAGGAGATACGCTCCCCCTTCCCTGCAGGGAAGGGGGCCGGGGGGTTAGGTTGAACACGCATTGCGTATTTGATCAAGCACGCCTTCCAAATTCTGCATGATTTCCTCGTTGCGAAAGCGCAAAACGCGCAGACCACGGGCTATCAGAGCATCGGTGCGCTCGGCATCGTACTCAATTTGCTGATCGTGGATCGGCCCATCAACCTCCACGATTAAGCCTTTGGCGTGGCAGTAGAAGTCTACGATGTAGCCGTCGATAACCTGCTGGCGACGGAAATGGAATCCATCTAATTGATTGCGACGCAACGCTTCCCAAAGACATTTTTCCGCAGGTGTCATGTGGTGTCGCAGTGCTTTAGCTCGAGCAAGCTTTTCAGGGTTCACTTTCTGGCCAGTGACAATTTGTTCTGGCATGACAAACTCCTGTTTGACCTCTCCCCCGGCCCCTCCCCGAGCCGGGGAGGGGAGACATGCACCCCCTTTCCTGTAGGGAAGGGGGTCGGGGGGTTAGGTTTCTCAATGAGCGAAGCTGTGAAAGAGCATAAGTTATCTTTCACACAAAAGATTTGAGCGCACGGCTTGCACAAGTTTCTCCTTGTCAGTTTCGGAAATACCTCCCTGGGAGCCATAACTCGGTAATTCGACAAGGCCGATACCATGGGCTTTGGTCAGTTCCTTGAGATTGGTTAATACGTCCCAAGAAGAATCTACAATAAGGAATTTCTTTATATATGTACCAAGGTATTCACGCGCTCCCGCTGTTGTCAATTGATCGATACCTTCCTTGGTGCGAGCCTTTCTGCCAGTCTTAATTTCAGCAATTCCCACCTGATTTCCACACCGAATTATCAAATCAATATCCAGAGCTCCGCCCTTTTTTAGGCCCAAAAGAAGCTCGTCAACGTAAGGTTCTAGTGCCTGATAGACGGCTTGCTCAAAGATACCTCCCTTCCCCAACGAGGGGCCTGTAACGTTGTAATCTCCCAAGTACGAGCGCAAGTAGTCGTCCAAGGGAATCGTCTCTTCAACAGGTTCGACACGAGTAGTTTGCAAAGTAGACGAACGGTAAGCGTAAAGAATCCCTTGAGAGCGCTCTGTTCGGTAGTAACATAACTCGCTACTCTGAATTTCCCGTGCAACCTGCAAAATGGCTAACATCATGGGCTTGGTGCCACTAGTGATGTTAAACCATATTGACTCTATCGGTTTAAGTTTGTCCAGAGCTTGGCGCGTAAATTCCGCATTCCGTTCAACATCATAAGGCTGGACTTGTAAAGTATTAACATGTACGTCCCGCTTTTTCAACACTTCTCTAAGGCGCTCAGACACCGACTGCGTTTGTGCTGTAGTCAGTAACAGTACATGTGATGGCTTAAGCACATAGATGGGCAACAAGTTAGGAGTCGGTTGCTCCCCTATAAGGCTTACAAGCAATGTTGTCATTTCTCTCCTCTCTCATTATGCTATGAGAATGTTTCTCATTCACGACTATAGGTGTCCACAAAAGCCAATAACTCGGAGAACCACGGCTTCTTTTTCCTCTTTAGCTTCTTAGCCCGTCCAGATAGCTCAAGCTTATCCAAGATTATCTGGGCGATCTGTAGTTTGGTTTCCAAATCAACCTCCAACACTTTCCAGTCCTGATAGACGCTATGAATTTGCCCTGCTACATCCTTGACGGCCATGCTTTCCAGTCTGGTGCGAAATCGGTTTACCTCCGTGGAACCCTCCGGGCCATCTGCTGTAGCGTGCAGATCCAGATCCAAATCCATCCGTCCGTAACCACTTGAGGTTTTAGCCCCGATACCTTCCTCCCGTAAAGCCCTATCCAATATCTGGAGCGCTGCTTCTACCCATTTATCATCTCCATACAAAGCAATGAGATAACTGCCTGTAGCACTTAGGAAGGGAATAGGCGTAGGGCTGTCCCAGTCCGCCGGAGGTTTGCTCTTGCCCTGATAGTATTCGGGATGGTGTACAGTCATAACATCCATCATCAATGGATGATCGTTTGCTGCGCTACCGAGAATGTATAACGCGTCGAAGAATGTGACGTAACCCGCCTCGTCAGTGTCACCGAAGAGAATCTTATAGGCTTTCCCTTCCCGCCATTCACTATCTTCCAGTCGGGTGCGGGCGTAGCGAGCAGCCAATCCTTTCAGCGCGCTGCCCGGAATGTATGGCACACCGTATGTGCGGTGCAGAGTGATGCTGGTCTCCAGCACGCTCTCTCCACCAAGACCGATAGCCAATCGTCCGGTAGTCTTGGCTTCCTTGGTTACTGCACCAACACCCTGTAACGTTTGCTTCCACGCATTGAAGAAATCGCGGTATACGGGCGAGACCTGAGTGCTTGCCGCTTCTTGGAAATGGGGCGCTTTCGTGCCCTCGCCCCCTTGCTCTTGCTGTTCCTTGAGAAACTTATCCAGCCACAAGCCGGGGTGGGGAGCAACTCTTACATCAAGAGAAATATTATCCAACGCACGTCGTCTGCTTTTCGTTGTCATTAGTCGCCCTCCTCGGTGGGATCGATGCCCAATACCGATTGGGCAAAACGCTTGTACCACTCCAGTGCCCACAGGGTCTGACGGGTGAGGAGCATATACTCCACCAGAGGCGCTGTGCGAACCTGATCCAGCAGGTCCCCAAATGAGCCCGCTCCCATGGTCTGCGCCAGGTGTTCTAGGAACTCTTTCTGTGAATCCTTGCCCTTGCCCCGGGTGGCCACAAAAACCAGTGCCTGAACTAAGCCCGCCTGTCGTACTAGGACGGGTAGCTTGTGAGCCATGGATCCGTATTCCTTGCGGGCCTTGTCCTCTTTACCTGAATGAGCCTTGTCGAACTCTAAAACCTGTTCGTAAACCGTCTTGGCGTATTGCTGTTGGATTGTTTGAATAGTCATCGCTTGCCTCCTACACCATGTGAATGCGGCAGAGACCGCGACCTACGGTAACGCTGCCGCCCACCTGCAACGGGTTATTGGTCAACGCCTGAATAATTCCAAACACTTCAGCCTCATTAGCCATGATGGGCTGTACCACCATGATCCCGGCCAAGATGCTTTCCGTAGGCAAGGCTTCCTCATACCAAAGCGCGCCATGCTTGACAGTTTTCTTGTCTTTATCCAACTGGATGCGGGCAGTGACTTCAGTAGCCGTCTCCAGGAGGAAACTAAGCACATCGTCGTGGACCACACAGATGCGTTTGGTGAAGAGGTCTGCCCATGCCATATCGCCGCCGAAAATCTGGGGAGCAAGAACTGCAGCCCATGTTTTGATGTCATCGGATGGTTGGGGTGTTAGCTTGAGGTCTTCTAAAACGACCTCATCTACCTCTTTTTGCTTAAACACAAGGCCTGCATCTCTGCGCGCTACCAGACAAACATCTTCGCGCGGTATAGGGGGAATGGCGGCAGCGAATCCGCTGCTGGCTAACACAGCATCGCGTTGAAAGCGACGTAACAGCAGGGGCGACGTCACCCAGGCGAAGGTCCCCGCCAGGCTGCGCACGGGCAAAAAGAGCAGGCGCAGGTCAGAGAGTTGCACAGATCCGCCGTGATCGCTGGCATTGCTAGTATCGGGCCCAAAGACCCGAGTCTTTGTATCATCTTCGCTACAATTGGCCCGCAGTACCCCTTTGATGCTGGAACCAGGGACGATGGGGATGCCGGTGCCTTTTTCGCGAGCGATGGGCAGGTCGATAACGCCTACACCCTGGCCTGTGCCAGCGTGTAGGGGAGAAAGAGCGTGCAGGAACAATAGTTTGGTTTTCATCATTTGCCTCCGCTTAGAGTGTATCAAGGAATGCTTTGAGGACGTCAGGTTCGCCATTGAGAACGCGCTTCAAAGGCTCGGTCTTGGCGTCTTTGAATGACAGTTCTGATCTCACCGCCTTTTTCTCTTGGGGTAATCCGTCAACTTCTAGGCCGTAGGGTGGCACGCGAGGATTTTCCAAAATAACGGCTAGTCCAACCGCACCTTGGTCGCAAGCCAATGGACGCAAGATCAGTGGACTGGCCAGGCGGTTGATGGGATTATCCTTGGAGCCAGGGGCGGCTTGCCCTTGCAATGTGTAGGAATCCACAGAGAGATTCTTGTCATGAGGCATGTGAAAAATGATAGGAAGGCCGAACTGCCCGCGAGGGAACTTCTTAACCAGCCTGGGATTGAAAATATTGCGGGGCCATTTGGGCGCACGTCCCATGTTCACGCGGATAGTATTGGCTTCGGGCCACAGACTGAGGCCGTACTTTTTATGACGTCTCTGCCTAAAAGCCTGGTATTTTTTTATCAGATTTTCCCAAATAGACACAGGATTTCCCCCCGGCCCCGTAATTTGAAATTGAACATCGCTTGTAAGATGCGGAATGTTCTCTGTGCTATTGCACCATTTTCCGAGGGCAAGATGCTTTTGCAACCCTTTGGTAATCTCACTGGCTACTTCGTTGCAAGATGCGGTCCGCAGACTTATTTTCTCCCCTTGCTGCTCAATCTCCACAAGTTGCAAAGCTCCAAATCCTCTGCGAGTGCGGGCACCAACCCCGCCAAAGGTTTCCCATGCCCATAAAGATGCTTCAACTTCAGCGGCAAGCCTTTTGGAATACTGGATCTCCAGATCAAATTCCACGTTCTCCAGTACGTAGGCTCCAGAAATGTCCCTTAATGGAAAAGCGACATAGCTGTAGATGGAGTCTATGGCGCCAACATCTTGCACAGGATGCCCTCTACGATCCACAGCTTGAAAGTGATGGCCACGGTGGATGACCTTTACGCATATCGCCGTTCGGGAAGGACCAAGCCCATCTTTCGTTGCGGCTGCCCCCCAAATCTCCGCTTCTTTCCGCCGCAGCGCTTCCAGGTTGCCATTGAACTGCCCGCCGCGTGTGGCACGCCACCAGAAACGCAACATGCCGCGAATCTCACTGGCGCGCACTACGGTGACGGCGTCTGGGCGCTGTGGCTCTGCGCCGCCGCCAAACAAGGGGGTAATGACCTTGTAGCGACGTACCTGATGAACGGCTTTGTCTGGGAGCACAACCACTCGGGGCGGAGAGAGTTTGTTAGGTATACGTTTACGCATGATCTTTCACCTCCAGTTTGTTTACTCGTCCGTCCCATGCGCCCAGCAAAGATATCCCAAAACCATCCAGACGGTCTTGCTCTGCATCGCAGATCGACTCAAACCAGAAACGTTCTACAAAATCCTCACGTGCTTTTCCAGCCCCACCAATCTTCAGAAAATACACGCTGCCTGCTGGCACCAATCGCCGACTTGGTTTGGGGCGAGATTTTTCGAAGTCCCATCCCGATATTGCCTGGGCTCGTTGTGGGATGGCAGTAGCTAAAATGGTCAATCCTGTGAATTCGGCTTTCAACCATGTTGGCAGGTAGCCTTGCTGGAAGTAGCCTGGCGTCATCAGTACGAGACGAGCATATCCTGTTTTTGTAATAGCCTCTTTCAATCCAGCGGCGGGCGCAGGGAAGGTTGTTTCAGCAAGCCGCCACTCGACTGTACGTCGCTCGCCCCCCAAGAAGTCTATCCCGGGTCGGATATCTGCCTCGGTCGCTACTGCCAAGGCAAAGAAACGAGTATTGCCAAAGTCCACCTTCCCTTCCTTTGTTGCTTGAACGAAGTTCAACCCAACGGTCTGGAAAAGATGCTTTTCTAATGCGCTCTCCCCGTCGGGATCAATGCTGACATGCATCCGCTCTTCTCGCGAGAGACCTGTAATTCCTAACGTGTCAGGGAAAACATTTTCCTCCTTGGGTTCCAACAACCACTCTTGCAAGTGCTTCCACTCCCAAAACTTTGGAGGAATGGGGTAAGGCTTTTCCGTGACAGCAGGATTTGCGCTGACGGGCAACAGATCATCCGGCATCTCCGTTTGCACCTCCCCGGGAAAGCGTACCGGGCGTAACCAGAGGCGCCGGGCGATTGTGCCTTTTTTGCTCTTCAGCAGTAGTGCGTCTGCAGGTGCAGGGAACAGCCAGCCTTTGAAGGCACCTTCCTGGGTCAACTCCACCAGAAAGGGCCCGCGCACTGCCAGATGCCTCAACTCTTCAATACGGGTAGTATCAAAGCCTCGGCTTGTCCAACCGGCGCGAGTTCGGATTGCTCCGGCCAGCGTGGAGGGGTAAGGGAACGGTAGTGTCACGGCCCTTGCGCCCGGCGTAGCACCGAACGATTTGCCGTCTCGGAAAATAAGAGGATCGCGTGGTTCTACAAGCCACAGTTTCATGCGGAGGCCTCCTTTCTTGTGAATTGAGCCAGGTTTTGAGCTTTGGCGAATTCTGCGGCTGCGATCATCTCTGCAGCAAGCTCGGCGAGAGTGATTTGCTTTAGCCAATTTTCAATTTCCTGAATGACCATATCGCCACTTTTCTCGGCCCCACCTGATTCGTTTTTGCGTTTCAGTACACGGGCAGCTTCTTGAGCAAAAGCTTCTTTCTTTAGACCTGCTCTTTGGAGAAAGTTAGCCAAATTCCGAAGTTCGTAGGCCGCACTATGGCTTAGAGTGCCAGATGCTCGAAGATCGACAAATCTTTTCATGCGCCTCAACAAACCTTCCATTGGCCCAACAACCATGGACTCACCACTGCCACGCTTCTGCAAAATGATTGCTAGAGCATGCTTACCAGGCACACGCTCCTTGGCGGCATTTTCAGCCCGACGAGAGGCATCCATCACATCGCTTAGCGGCGTAAGGTGATGAGCTACGACCAATCCAGCAGAAAGAGTGGGGTAATGCGATTCACCCGTATCATCTTTGTACGCAAAGTCCTGCATCGCAGCGGAGAAAGCCTTATCAAGCTCAGTCACACATACAAGAGCCGTATGCAATGGTAGATAGGCCAGGATGTCATCACCGCCCACATAAACCGCTTGCCCGCCATGCTTGGTGATGATCTTGCGGGCCACCTCAGCGAACCCGCTCAAGGCGCGTGAGAGTTGTTTGTGCTTCTCCTTCGTCTCCTGAGCGTCAATTAAACGCCCCATAAAGTCTCCATCTGCCCTTAGGAGGGCGTAGTAAGGGCCAGGAGATCTCTTGACGTGGTGACTCTCGAAGATCTTCCAATAAGCGTCTCGGAAGTCATCTCTTTTGCTATCATCCAGGAATCGAGTCAGCCGCTCGACGAAATAGTGAGCTCCGTCGGTTTCCGTTTCATTGGTATACCGTTTCAATACGTCTTTGATCTCTTGCAAAATCACTGAATCGAGAGTACCTAACCCCTCACGGAAAGGTGCAGCAGCAAAATCAGATGTGCTTTTGAAGTTGGTGCCTTTTCTTGTTCCAAAGCGCTTGACCACATCCACACCAGAAAGCACTTCACCTTGAGCAAGTAGCTGCATATCCCTGTCTTTAGGTCCCTGCAAAACCCCTTCCCGGAAGCCATCCATAGAGGATTTCTCTTCTGAGCTCCCCGACCAGGGATTAAAGCTTCGGGTGTTCTTGCGCGCTGCCAGAGCTGCTTCGACTGACCGCCGGGCCGATGCATAATCATCGCTTAGGATCTCAGAGCTCGCCCAATAGAACTCCAGGAGATTGCCCAATTGCTGCCGAGCGGTGTCTCTATATTGCGATGGAACATGCTTCAACCCTTGCAGAGACAGCTGAGCAAGCCGATCCTGGACCTTGAGCTTTGCCTTTTCGGCTAGTTTTCCCGGATCGCCATCTGTTTGTACAACTACTTTGTTGGATGCATTTAGTTCAGGGTTATCGAGTTCCGCTATATTCTTTGGATTGGGAAAGATGAGTTCTGCACCTCCTTCAGCCAAAGACTTAGCCATAGCCTTTGCTAATTCACTAAGCATCCAAGAACCGAACCACAGATCTTGGCTCGTTCTTGCCGTGGCAATGAAATCCTGTACCGGGCCAATGGTACCAACAAACATATATTGCATACGTTAACCTCCTTTCAACTCGACACACAAATTATCTCTGTTGACAGTATACTATCACTTGGTAGATCCCACATCGGAACAATCTCTGAAAAACCTACGAATTGCCTCAAGTCCACCACCTCATTTCCGAACGGAAGGGGCCAAAGTGTTCGTGCAGGAAGTGGTAGTCCACGTATTGGTCCTCCGGCAACAGCCAGGCTACCCGGCATTCCCCTAAAATCTCCGTTTTGTGGCTATCCACGGTCTTGAGCGAAATGACGAAATGCTCGGCAACTTCCTGCGGCGTTAAGCCATCCGCGAAAGCAAGCAACATGTCACGCTGCCGCGCTGTCAATTGTTGCCATACCTCTTGGCAGTGATCGAGCTCCACGGCATCCAGCCAACGCGTCTGCGCCGCCATCGCTTCGGCCGGCGTACCTTCCGCCAACAGGCGCAGCGCCGGGAAATAAGCCCCCCACGGCACCATCGGTACCTGAATGAGCCGTACATGGTCCCCATTCGGATCGTGCAGAATCGCACCGTTGTGCGCTGCTTTCAGAAACTTCGTTTCGGTGTACATGTGCCAGACCCGATCCTGGTGGCCGAAATAGAACATCGCCGACGAGAGCGCCATCAAACCGATCATCCGGCGCCCGCCGGCTAAAACTAAGTGCAAACTGCGACCATCTCTCTTCAGCCGTTTGACTAAATCCCGGACATTACTCCAGACTACCTCGGCATCCTGCTCGCTGCGAACATCGAAAAGCGGTACGCCGTCGGCTGTTTTCAATGGATGACGACGCAAACGACAAGCAACACGCCCGAAACGGTAGAAATCCCCGCTAAACTCCGTCGCTAACTGCTGCAACGCCCTGCTAACCAGTGCATCGGCCGGCGATAGGTGGATAACGATTACTTCATCAACACTTTCCCGCATCCGCAAGAGCTCATCCAGTGCAAAGGTCACCACCTGTGCCTGCCCTCCCATGGTGACAACCAATGTTTTCGGCAATTACCCCTCCTTTTCCTGTAAAATCGGAACTTTCTCTGATGTCAAATCGTGTTCGCTCTGCTATGATTACCGTGAAAGGAGTCGAACCATGTACACATTACCGGCAATCCTGGTTGCAGGCCCGCCTCACAGCGGCAAATCAGTGCTATCTTACCAACTCACCATGGCGCTACGCGCCAGAGAGATCAATCACTATGTCCTCCGCGCCTATCCCGATGGAGAGGGGGATTGGAGCTATGAAGCTGAACAGGAATTGGTGAGGGACATCCGCACCAAAGGTCGAGGCGATGACAAATGGGTTAAACGCACGCGTTCTGACATTTCTCGCAGGCATTACCCTCTCATCGTCGATATCGGCGGCCGGCCAACGCCTTTTCAGGAAACTATTTTCGACGAATGTACCCATGCGATCCTCCTCTGGACCGACACGTATAACCGCTCAGAATGGCTACAACGCATAGAACGTAACGGCATCGCTTTGTTGGCCGATTTGCACTCGCTGCAATCCGGCCCTGAACAGATCGAACAGACATCGCCTATTCTGCGAGGTACCATCTCCGGCCTGGAGCGCGAACGGGGACGCATTTCCCCCGGGCCGACGCTGCAAGCTGTTATTGACAGTGTCGCTGCCCTTTTCGCCACCGATGCTGCAACACTGCGCCGCCAACATTTAGAAGCGGCACCGGTAGAACTGGCCATAGACCTGGAGCGTCTCGCTGCAACCTTTGATCTCCCCGGCCGGCCCCGGCGCTGGCGACCAGAAGATATTCCGCGTTTTCTGGACTACCTTCCTATACACAAACCCATCGCGTTGTACGGCCGGGCGCCCTGCTGGCTATACGCCGCCGCAGGTGTCTACGTCCGGCCGGCCGCATTCTGGCAGTTTGATATGCGTTTAGGATGGGTTCAACCCCCTGTTTTACACTGCGGTGCTCCGCGACAGAATGCCCCTTGGCGCTGCCAACTTGCATCCAGCGGCAGTCGTGTGCAAATCGAGCTCTTTTTGAATCATCCTTACGTCGATTGGACAGAAGCGTATGGGCAGACAGTGCCCCGGGTGCCAAGTGGCGTGCCTGTCATGCTATCAGGTAAGATTCCTTGCTGGCTTTACACGGCGTTGGCCAGAACGTATGCCGGCGATCATCAAATTGTTGTTCACCAGCCCCAATTGCCGGCCGAAGTCATCATCAACCGGTTTAACATCTGAATCGTCACCGGTCGGGACAAAACATCCAGGAATATCGTAGCCGCTTCGTCAAAAGACACCCCCTGCTTGCGTAAGTTTGTTCTTTCCTTCTTTTGGGTCCCATTCAAACAGCATCGTGACTCCAAATCGATATGATAGTCTGTGCTGCGTAAGAATTTTATCTCATTATAAACGTGATTCCGTCACTCGTCAATTAGCATATAGTATTTAGCGTGGACTTTAATCAAGCTACTTAACTGCAAATATACGCCTCATAAACCGGTCAGCCCTCAGTTCAAAGCCGAGGGGCCCCACTTTCTGCTGCTCCATTGCAGTGCTCGTTTCCCCTCAAGCCCTCTCTTGTGCTAAAATAGATGTGGTTGCTCAGCCATAGTCAAATAGAACGCTGATAGCACAGATACCCGTAGGTTAAATCAGAAAAGATCAGCAAAAATCAGCGTTTATCTGCGTCCTATTGTGAGGATGGCTGCGTAGTTTGGCAAAGTCAGATCACCCATGAAGCTGTCTTATCGTGTACGCTCGCCTGTGAACGGGTCGGGTTTATGAAATAGAAGGTACTGCGCTGCGCACAGCGCAGAAATCTGGCCAAAACGTCGGTGATTAATATCTCTATCAGGCGTGGAACCGACCATGACCATTTTACAGCCGCCAAAATGCACGCTATGGCTATCGTGGAACGAGAGGAAAAGGATGTAGACCATGGAACAGGAAACACATTACGAAGTGAACATCGCCGGCGTAAACCGGCAGTTGCCTTTAGTGGAAATCGCGCCCGGCTTGCGTATCGCCATTTTCAACATGCTAGGTGATACCGAAGTTGTAGAAGCCGCCGCCGACGCGCTATCCCAAAAACTGCCCCCTGCGGATGTGCTGGTCACACCGGAAGTCAAAGCAATTCCCTTAGCTTACGCACTCTCGGTACGGCTGGGTCTTCCCTACGTTGTCGCTCGCAAAACGTTGAAGCCGTATATGATCGGCGCTATCAGTGCGGAAGTACTTTCCATCACCACCGGCAAGCCTCAAACACTCTACTTGGACGGCAAAGATTTAGCCCTGTTGCGCAACGCCAAAGTGATCTTAGTAGACGACGTGGTAAGCACGGGCAGCACTTTACACGGGATGCAGGCCTTAATGGACAAAGCAGCAGCAATCGTTGTCGCCAAAACGGCCGTCTTCACCGAAGGCGATCCCGAAAAATGGAAGGACATCATCGCTTTGGGTAATCTGCCTTTGTTCGCCGATTAGCTAGTCTCGACATGAACGACAGAACGCGGGCACTGCTCGCGTCTCTTTTTGCCCATGAAGCAAGACTGATAAATTAAGTAAGTTTGACCGAAGGACTTATGTTTACAAAATTAGCCAAGATCCAAGCAGAATACGAACGCCTAAGCCAACAGATGGCCGATCCAGCTATCGCCACGGACCACAAGAAATTGGGCCAGTTAGCACGTCAGCAAGCGGAAACACAGCCTATCGTGGACACTTATCGTCGCTATTTAGCCGTGCAAAAGGAAATCGAAGAAGCCAAACTGTTGGCAGGCGAACCGGAAATGGCCACTTTGGTCGCCGAAGAAGTGACACAGTTACAAGCCGAAGCGGAACAATTGACGGCAGCATTGAAAACGCTTCTACTACCCAAAGATCCGCATGACAAGAAAAATGTCATTGTAGAAATCCGGGCCGGGACTGGCGGGGATGAAGCCGGGCTTTTCGCTGCCGACCTTTTTCGCATGTACAGCCGCTATGCCGATGGCCGGGGCTGGAAAGTAAAAATCCTCAACGCCAACGAAACAGGCATCGGCGGCTTCAAAGAGATCATTTTTGAGGTTAAAGGAAAGGGCGCTTACTCCCGCTTGAAATACGAATCCGGCGTACACCGGGTGCAGCGGGTGCCACAAACGGAAACGCAAGGCAGAATTCACACTTCGACGGCGACGGTGGCAGTGCTGCCGGAGATGGACGATATCGAGATTGAAATCAAACCACAAGATATCCGAGTGGACATTTTCCGCTCCTCCGGGCCTGGCGGCCAAAGCGTGAATACCACCGATTCGGCGGTGCGCATCACCCACCTATCCAGCGGCATCGTCATCTCCATGCAAGACGAGAAATCGCAGTTGCAGAACAAAATCAAAGCGATGTCCGTTTTGCGGGCTAAACTATTCGCCTTGGCAGAGGAAAAACGACGCCGTGAAGTAGGCGACAAACGGCGTTCTATGGTGGGCAGCGGCGAGCGCAGCGAGAAAATCCGCACCTACAATTTTCCGCAGAACCGGGTCACGGATCACCGCATTGGGCTGACGCTGCACAAATTAGACGCAATTCTCGATGGCGATTTGGATGGTATGATCGATGTTTTGGCCATGGAAGAGCAGGCCAGCACACTGCAAGCACTTTAACAAAATGGAACGATGGCAGACGATGAAACCACGTAGCATCCGAGAATGGCTACTTTGGGGCAAAGCAGCGCTGCTCCCCGGTGAGAGTGCTGCGCTGGAAAGCAGGGTCTTGCTCTCATGGGCCAGCGGCCGGCCCCAGGAACGCCTCTTCGCCCACCCGGAGGCGCGGCTGTCCAAGGATACCAAAGGGCGCTTTCAGGCAGCTATCCGTCGCCGGCAGGCGCACGAGCCATTGGCCTACATCGTGGGGGAGCGCTGGTTCTACGGGCTACGTTTTCGGGTCAATCCGGCTGTGCTCGTTCCCCGGCCAGAGAGTGAGGAGCTGGTGGAATACGCCGTGGCACGCTTACGGCGTGCCGAGCCGGCGGGGACACCGCTGCGTGTGGCCGATGTAGGATGCGGCAGCGGCGCCATCGGCGTAGCCCTGGCTCACACGCTACCGGCTGTGCGCATTATTGCCATAGATGTTTCCGCTCCATCGTTGGCCGTTGCCTGCCTGAACGCACGGCTGAACCATGTGAGCCAGCAAATGCAGTTCATACAGAGCGACCTCTTGGCGGCAGTAATGGGGCCGTTCCATTTCATCGCTGCGAATTTGCCGTACGTTAGTCAAAAAGAATACGAAGCGTTGCCGTCGGATATCCATGACTATGAACCGCGCCTGGCACTCTGGGGCGGTAAGGACGGTTTACTATTCATCAAGAAGCTCTTGCGACAAGCACGAACCAGGCTATTGCCCGGTGGAACGCTCATGGCCGAAATCGGTTGGCAGCAGGGCGAAGCAGCCCAACGGCTGGCACAAGAGCAGTTTCCCGGCCAGTCTATACAGATACGCCATGACTTAGCCGGTCAAACACGCTTTTTAGTCGTGAGCGGAAAAGCTGAGAATAAGCAAGCTACGCCACATTTGACCAGGTAAGCTGGCCTTCCCGTGGCAATATGTCAATAATCAGGCAGAAAGACAAAGGTTCTCATAGATAACATGGGTTATAAACTACTTGCACTGGATTTAGACGGCACAGTCGTTAGCTTCACTGGAAAGATCACGCCAACAACCAAAGCAGAAATTGCTCGCATAGCTAAAAACCGGACGAAAATTGTCATTGCAACCGGACGATCCTATCAAACAGCGCGACCCTATATGAACGAAATCGGCCTAATAGTGCCGATGATTCTATTGCAAGGCGGCCTGGTTGTGGACGAGCACGGCGTGCCCAGGCGAAGATTGCTGCTTTCGCCCCAAATCGTGGCAGAAGTGTTGCCGTGGGCGCAACGACACGACGTCGGGCCGGTTCTATTTTCCAACAATAACGTCTACGCAAAGGAATACAAGCTACCGCCGGCGCAGTACCAGGCTTTCTTCAGCAAACGGTTAGCCATGGTGAGTGATCTAAGCGAGAAAGCGCACCAATTGATCGACAAGGTCATTTTAGTTGGGACGGAAGCTCAGTGCGATGCGGTCTATCCACAATTGGCCGCCCGGTTTGCCGGCCGGGCCGAGATCACCCGTTCATGGCGTCACTTCCTGGAAGTAACGCCTTTAGGCGCCACGAAAGGGGCGGCTTTAGCCTGGTTGGCCGAACGGCTCGGCATCCAGCAACAAGAGGTCGTAGCGGTGGGCGACGCGTTGAACGATTTATCCATGATACGCTGGGCCGGCGCGGGCGTAGCCATGGGCAATACGGTACCAGAACTGGTGGCCGCGGCTGATTTTGTCGCCCCGACCGTGGAAGAGGACGGTTTAGTGGTCGCTTTACGCCACCACTTTCCCCCGGCAACAGGACGATAGCCGAGCAAGCGCGACAGGATTCCATGATGGACAGGCAAACAAATCGTGAAAAGTATCCTTCTTAGTTTGCAGGACGGACAAAAAGAATCGGCATTATTGGAAGGATTGCATTTGCTGCAAGCCGGCAAAGTGATTGCCTTGCCCACCGACACAGTTTACGGTCTGGCGGTCGATCCATTGAACCAAGAGGCAGTGCAGCGTCTTTTCGCTGTCAAACAACGTCCTCCAGAAGTGGCCATTCCGCTCCTCTTGGCTGACGCGACACAATTGCGCCAGGTTGTCAGTGCCGTGCCCCCCGTGGCCCGGCGCTTAGCAGCCGCTTTTTGGCCCGGTGCGCTGACGCTAATCTTACCAGCGCGTCCCATTCTACCGGCAAACCTGTTAGCCGGCGGCCATAGCGTAGCTGTGCGTTGGCCGGACGCACCGGCCATACATGCGTTAGCCAACGCGTTGGGAAGGCCATTGGCAGTGACCAGTGCTAACCGCAGCGGCTGTGCGCCGGCCTGCACCGCCGGAGAGGTGATTGCGCAGTTGGCCGGGCGCATTCCGTTGATTCTGGACGGCGGCCCCACGCCGGGCAGAACCCCCTCCACCATTGTTGATTTGACCGGCCATGAACCGCATCTGTTACGCCCGGGGCCCATTCCATGGACAGAAATTCAGCACGTAGCAAACGAGCAGGAAGATCCAGCGTGAGGAGCTATCGCCAGCGGATGGAAATGAAAATCAGCGTACTACATCAGCGTTCTATTTTCAAAAGAGCAACACACCCCCAGAATTGGAGGCCGGGGGGCCATTTTCAGGGCAGGCTTGAGAAGTCATGCTACGGGGATAGGAATGGGGTTTGTTGATGACGACTGATGGGCCCAGCGACTAAAAGTCGCGGCAACATCTGCAAAATCGCCCTACGACGATTAGCATGCAACCTGCGCAGGCAGATTTCGCAGTTATAGCAGCGATTTCTAATCGCCGGACAAGGCACACCAGCGTTGATCGGCGTTCTATTTTTCGGAGGAGAGGGTAGCCGATGGCAATGCCCTCGGCTACCCTCCAGAGAAGTTTATTTTCACATGGGTCTGTGGTCTGCCTGTGCGGGCACGCAGACAGGTGCACCACAGCGGATGAAAATGAAGCGGCTGGCGTCAAGCCTTTAGGCGGGTTAGTGGG
>WFQU01000108.1 GCA_015486845.1 Anaerolineae bacterium
AAATCTACTTATTTTGACAAAAAGACGGATATGCTTTAGACTTTTGTACTTCATAACGAAGTAAGATTTCACTCAGGCCATTTAACATTGACAGCATTTCCTACTTGTAAAAAACCAAACGAACCGGAAATTGCCGGGCACATCATCGATAGCAAGCAATGAGTATTGCGTGATACAGATGCGACTGCCTATTTTGGTGGTGAATCGCATGTGGACATCGATAGAATCAAGATCATACGACAATTGTCCGCGAACAGTGCAGGCACAATTCTGGATTTTTCAAGAAGCCGATATCCCGCGGTCGAGGAGATGAAACGATGAGTCCCTCAAAACTCTGGAACCGGAACTTCACAATTCTCTGGGTAGGATTGTTGCAGTCCTATTTAGGCGATGCATTCCTGAACATCGGAATCATGTGGCTGATGCTGGAACTTACCGGCTCGGCCGTTATCGTCAGCACCCTGATCATTCTGGAGAACACACCCAAAGTGTTCGGCCCCCTTGCCGGCGTAGTGGTGGATCGTTCCGACAAGAAGACGCTCTTGATTTTCAGCGACCTGGTGCGAGGCGCTGTTCTGCTGGTGCTGTTTCTGCTTTACATTTCTCACAGGCTGACGGTTTGGGAAGTATATGTTGGGGTTGCGATTCTGGGGCTTTTCGCTGTTTTCTACGGGCCGGCGTTGCAAGTGGCTTTGCCCAAGCTGGTGCCTCCCAAGTCTCTGACCCAGGCGAATTCACTGGTTCAAGGAGGACAACAGTTGGCCATGATCGTGGGAGCCAGCCTCGCAGGTGTAGTTCTGGCTGCGTTCGGATCCGACATGGCCCTGCTGGTCGACGGGCTTTCCTTCGTAGCCTGTGGACTGATGCTCTTCGCCGTGGGGTTTCCGAAAGAATCCGGTGCCACTGGCATGAACACAGAAGAGGTGCTGCAAGATCTCAAAGAAGGTTTACGCTATTTCGGCCAAGCCAGGGAGGTGCTGCTGATCACGATCATTGCCTTCGTCATCAACGCAGTTCTGGGCCCTGTAAACGTAGTTTTCCCGATATTTGCGAAGGACGTACTTGGCGGAGGCGTCGAGGCCTTCGGATTTTTGGCGTCCGCCGTAGGCGTCGGGATGCTATTGGGGAACGTTGTCGTGGCGGGCATCGGCGACAGGATATCGTATGCCCAGAGCATCGCCATTGGCTTGATCATGATGGTGCTCACGCTGGCGGCATTGGGCCTGTCCCGCTCAGTGGTCGAAGCGCTAATCGCTACGGGAACCTTAGGGCTCGCAACGCCATTTATCCAGGTCGCCTTGGTGTCCAGGCTGCAACGCAGCGTGCCGGATTCGATACAGGGACGCGTTTTCGCAACGTTGGGGTCGGTGGTGGCTCTCGCCTTCCCCGTATCGGCAGCCATCGCCGGACAAATGCTGGAGTTGTTCCCAGTAGCCGTCTTTTTCTTCGCCAGCGCGTTTGGTATTCTCGTCGTTGCGGTGACATGGCTGGCTCGCTACGGTGTCAAAGCCTGAAACATGTTTGCAATGCGTCTCGTCCGGCGGGGGAACAACGCATTTTCTCGTGGCATTCGTCCGTTTTGGCGTTGCTCCGCCGGGCGCGGCAGAACGAAGACGCCGTGTTGTGCCTGACCAACGTTTCCCCGCGCCCTGTGACTGTCCCAGTCGATTTGCCCGCTGTGGGGCTGCGCGACGGCCAATCCTGCCGGGATTTGCTGGATGACGGCGTGTATGCGCCTGCTGCCGGCCGGTTAGACATCACCTTAGCCCCTTATCAGAGCATCTGGTTAGTCACGGCTTGATCGCAGTTACTCTTTTTCATTGTGAGGAGAAGAAAGAATACTTCGTAAAACAATTTCATCTTCCGAATTGCGCTCCTCTGAAAATAGAACGCAGATTAACGCTGATGCACGCTGATCTTAATTTTCATTCGCTGTGGTGTGCCGTAGGCTCATGATAACTCCTCTGAAAATAAAAATGGGACGCAGATCAACGCAGGCTGCGCACGCAGATAAAAAACAATCCCCTTTTAGAAGTTCAACTTCTTCAAGAAGTTGAACTTCTAATCAAAGATAATCTCACCTCCTTTTTCTCTTTCGAGGGCGCTGCCCTCGAGCTCCCGGCAGGGGAACCGTACGGTTCCCCTCCAACCCTTCCGAAATGCGTTCCCCCGGCTAAGCTGGTAAAACAAATTAAATAGGTCACTGATTGCTGCTTAGGCAAGCCGGTCGCGACGTTAATACGAATGATTTCTATTCTCGGGCCTGGTTCACACTATCGAATAGCATCAAACCGGTCCAAACTCGAGCCGCCAACGATATGTCAGAACTGATTGCCGACAGGATAGCAGCGGATAGCAGCGTGGCGGTAGAAAATGATCGCCCAAAAAAACCAGCCACGGTGCAGCCGAGGACCTTTTTCAGGGAGTCTGGAGGGTGAAACGCCCCCAATAGGGGTTTGGAGGCTGGCCCCCAAGAGAGAAAATAAAATAGATTGTCAGCCGTCATCAACTAACCCAATCCCTATCGCCGTAGCATTACCTCTCAAGCCTGCGATCCCCAATCTTGTCAAGAGATTTTCAGCCGCTGTGGCGCGCCTGTCTGCGTGCCCGCACAGGCAGGCCGCAGGTTCCTCACGTCTCTGTACTTTGGCGTTAGCTTCTCATCCCGCCGGTAGCGATGTAAATGGAAAGCGACCTAACGGCGTGTAAACAGCTCCGCCCGGGCGCAGCGTACTGCGGAAAAAGGTTACCGAATCCACCAGCCATTGTTCTATCGGTGGTGCCGGCGTGGTCCGGACGATCTCGCCCACGGCAGCAATATCCCGGGCGGAAGTGTTACGGTTTAGCCGGCCCAACGTCAAATGCGGCGAGAATCCTCGCTTTTCCGTGGGCCAACCTAACGGCGCAATATGTTGCTCCAACGCGTGCTGCAAAATTTGTAGTGCGGCGATATCTCCAGCGATGCCCAACCATACCACCCGGGGGCGGCGGCAATGAGGAAAACAGCCATATGCAGCACTGTGCAGGACGAATGGTGCCAAGGGACGTGCTGTTTGCGCCAGCGCTCCCCGCAACGCTGACAATTTAGAAGCCGGCGTCTCACCCAAAAACTTCAACGTGACGTGAATGCCGGCCGGTCGTGTCCAGCGCACCGCCCCGGCCGGCATACGACGTCGCAAATCAGCTTGCCAATCCTCCAACAGCGCCGTCAGTGCCGGGGATAGCTCGACGGCAATGAACGTGCGCAAAGATTTCTCGTCCTTTACCATACCAGATCCTCTCCCTTACCAAGCATTGGCCCATTCAGAACGTCGCAGGTCGGTTTCGCCGCAGTCACCGCGCTTCCATTCGCCAGGCCGCATCACGACCCATTGAGGATAATCCTCGGATCCACGGCGCGAACGCCCCGGCTGGCCGGCAGCACCAGCAACGGATTCAAATCCAGCTCGGCAATCTGCGGGATATCGGCCAAGAGCTGCCCGACGCGCACGATGGTTTGCCGCAACGCGTCCCGATCCGCCGGGGGAGCGCCACGCAGCCCGGCTAACAACTTCGCCGCGGCGGTATCGTCGATCATCCGCCCCGCCTCGGCGCTGGAAAGCGGCGCCAGCCGGAAAGTCACCTGCCCCAACAATTCCACCAGGACGCCGCCGACGCCGAACATGAGCAGCGGGCCGAAATGCGGGTCTCGCGTGCCACCGACGATGACTTCCTGCCCGCCGCTGACCATTTCTTGCACTAAGACGCCGTCGATGCGGGCTCGTGGTTTGGTTGCCCGGGCGTTAGCGATGATCCCGGCGAACGCTTCCCGCACAGCTTGATCGTCCGCCACCCCAACTTTCACGCCGCCAACGTCCGATTTATGCAGGATGTCCGGCGATTGCAATTTGAGCACTACCGGGTAGCCAAAAGCCTTTGCCCGAGCGACCGCTTCGTCTGCACGCTTGGCCAATGCGCTGCCGGGGGTGGGAATGCCGTAAGCGTGCAGAATCGCTTCGCTCTCCGCCGCGCTCAGGGCGGTGCGTTTCTCGGCCAACGCTTGTTGCACGATAGCCGCGGCGCACTGCCGGTCTGCCTCGGCGACCGACTCCGGCGGGACATTGTCCACCGGCGGGCGGTTGTGCCACCGGTACAAAGTGCCCAGCGCAGCAGCCGCAGCGCTGGGAAAAGTGAAAGTGGGTATGCCGGCGGCCAGCGTGCGCTGCGCTGCTTCAGTCACCGCGTCGCCGCCCAAGAAACACGCTACCACCGGCTTGTCCGCCGGGACCGCTTGCACAGCGTCGATGATTTCCCGGCTTACTTCGCGAGCGTCCACCACCGCTTGCGGCACGTGGATCACCAGGATACCGTCCGTCGAGTGATCTTGCAGCACCGCTTTGACGGCCAACCCGTAATGTTCCGGGAAAGCGCCGCCCAACATGTCGATGGGCGCGGTCAGCGCGGCGGCGGCCGGCAGATGCGGTTGCAGTGCGGCGATGGTCTCCGGCGCCGAGACGGCCAAATGCAGTCCGTGCCGCTCCAGCGCGTCCGCGGCCAGGGCGCCGGGGCCGCCGGCGTTGGTGATAATGGCGATGTTGCGGCCGGCCAGCGTTTGGTGTGCGGTGAGCAGCAGTGCGCTGTCGAATAGTTCATCCAGCGTGTCCACCTGCACGATGCCGGTCTGCCGGAAAAGCGCCTGGTAGGCGGCGTCGTTGCTGGCCAGCGCGCCGGTGTGCGAAGCGGTGGCCCGTTGACCACTGGCGGTACGCCCGGATTTCAGCGCCAGGACCGGTTTTTGGGCTGCAACCTCTTCGGCCACTTGCAGGAAACGGCGCGGGTTGTGAATTTCTTCGATGTACAGCGTGATGACGGTGCTGCCCGGGTCATCTTGCAGATAGGGCAGCAGGTCGCTCTCGGTGACATCCGCTTCGTTGCCGACGCTGAGAAAGACGGAGAAGCCGATCCCCCGCTGTTTGCTCCAGTCGATGACGCCGCCACAGAGCGCGCCGGACTGGGAGAGGAAAGCGATCTTGCCAGGTAGCGGCATCCCTTTGACGAAAGTCGTGTTCAGCGGCGTGTTGGTGTCAATGACGCCGATGCCGTTAGGCCCCATCAGGCGCATGTCGTACTGTTTGGCGATGGCGACCAACCGGTCTTCCAGCGTTTTGCCGTCCGGGCCGGCTTCCCGGAAGCCGCCGGTGATGACGATGACCGCTTTGACCCCGCGCCGGCCGCACGCTTCCATGGTGGCGGCAACGTAAGGCGCCGGGACAATAATGATGGCCAATTCGACCGGGTCCGGCACCTGGCTGATGTCCGGGTAACACGTTTTGCCGAGGATTTCGCTGGCTCTCGGGTTGACCGGGTAGACCGGGCCGGGGAAGCCGTATTCCGGGTGCAGTAAATTCTGCAGGATGCCGAAACTCAGTTTCTCCGGGTGCTGCGACGCGCCGATGAGCGCAATGCCGGTGGGACGGAAGAATGGTCGCAAAGAGTTGTCTTTGTTCAATGTTGAACCCCCTGGAAACAAATCATAGAACGCAGATTAACGCAGGCTGCGCACGCAGATAAAAAACAATGACCGATAATGATTCTAAGCTGGCCGCGGCCGCGACCGCGCCGGTGGAGAAGCCCCTATGTGCCTGCGTAGCTTCAGCCGCCCCGGACTATGTGCCGGCTACAGCCCGCCCGGGGCTAAAGCCGCCGGGCTACATTTTAAGAAGCCCGCTAAACCGGGCTATGCATAGGCTCCTTCAGGAGCCTTTCCCTCACGTAGCCCGCAGATTTCACCTGCGGGCGCTCGACTGGATAATCCCCTTTCCACAGCGCATCCACATCTCTCGTTCATCGTTACCCGGGACTGAAAGCCGTCGGGCAAATCAGAAGTTCAACTTCTTTGAGAAGTTGAACTTCTACAGTCACCTTTTGACTATCATTATGCTGCAGGATACAGATCATCGGCAATTTCCGGCAGGCCTAATGCTGACAGTTTTTCCCGGGTTGGCTTGCCGCTTTCTGAATCCCATTGCCTGGCCTGGTAGTATTCCCGGCGCAGCAGTTTTTCGTCCGGAACAAACCCCTCGGTGCCCCCCTCCGACAGCGGCTGCCGCAGCAGCTTGGGCAACCTTTCCCCGGCCGGCGTGTAACCCAGCCGGATATTCAGCGCCCGCTGCAGGTTAAAAATGCGTTCCCCGGCGGTCAGCGCTTCTTCCGGGCTGAAATCGCGCCCGGTGGCCGCGTTGAGCAGCGCCAAATAGTCCGGCACCGGCGCGGTGGAGAAAATGCACGCCACCAGCGAATTGACCACGCTGTTCCAATTCTGATGCCGGGCCACGTAAGCCGCTTTGCCCTCGTCCACGTGGGCGCCGGGGGTCGTGATACCCAGCGCTTCGAAATCGCGGCCGTTCTCGACCCAATAATAGTCGGAATGGTTGTGGCTGCCGCCGATGGGGGAGGTCATGTAGGAAATGGCCATGCCGGAATACGCCCGCGGGTCATGCATGGCCGGCGACATGCCATTGAACTGCACCGCCAATTCGTCCGCGCCGAAATGCTCCGCAAACCGCTGCACGCCTAAAGCCAGCAGCGCGCCGAAACCGCGCCGGTAAGCGATGTCTTGCACCAGTTTGATGGTGAGATCTGGATCGTTCCATTGCAGGGAGAGGCCGCCGGTATCCGCCGGGCTGATGATCCCCTCCTGGAAGAGGTAAATCGCCAGGGCGATGACATTGCCGGCGCTGATAGTGTCCAGCCCCAACCGGTCGCACAGATGGCCGGCGTAGGCGATGGCTTCCAGGTTGTCCACCAACAGAAGGCTGCCGAACGCGCCGATGGTCTCGTATTCCGGGCCTTTCACTTCGCCGCCGGTGGCGTATTTCCCGCCGGGAATAGTGACTTTGCGGCCGCAGGCGACCAGACAGCCGTAACATCCTTCCCGGCCGGTGAGGATCGTTTCGGTCATGCTGTTGCCGCTGATGTCGAAGGCACCGTCGAATTCTCCCTGGGTGAAGTAGCGCACCGGCAGGGCACCCAAGAGGTGTAAATAGTCCAAATTGCCGGCGGTGCCGCTGGTGCGCAAAATGTCGGAAAGGACATCGTCGCGGAAAGCTTTTTTCACGCGGCTGGCAATAGCGGCGAATCGCTCCGGGTACGCCACCGGCATGTCCGGCGCGTTTCTGCCCCGCACGGCGATGGCTTTGAGCCGCTTGGCGCCCATCACCGCGCCCAAGCCGGTGCGGGCAGCCATCCGCCCGTTGTCGTGGACGACCCCCGCGTAGAGCACGCCGTTTTCCCCGGCGGGGCCGATGCATCCCACCCGCACTTTGTTATCGCTGAGGGCTTGCCGGATGTACGCCTGGGTCGCCGGCGCGTCCAGTCCCCACAGCGCCGAGGCATCGCGCAGGTCGGCGCCCTGGTTGTCGATGTTCAGCCAGAGCGGCGTCGCGGCCTGGCCAGTAATGATGATCCCGTCGTAGCCGGCGTGGCGCAACGCCGCGCCGACGACCCCGCCCACGTTGGACTCACCCAGCCAGCCGGTAAGGGGAGAACGTCCCACCACCACGTGTCGGCCGGTCAGCGGCGAGGAACTGCCGGTGAGAGGGCCTGTCATGATGATGAGCGGGTTCTCCGGCGCCAGCGGATCGGCCGACTTGTCCAGCATGTCGTACAGATAGCGGGCTGCCACGCCGCTGCCGCCGATGAAATCCCGGGCGTAGTTTTCGTTCAGCGGTATATCTTCTGCTGTCCCCGCCGATAGATCTACTCTGAGCAATTTACCGTAATAACCTTGCATGCATCACCTCCCTGTAAATACTCGACGCGAAGCCGTTGAGGCACAGCGAAAAAATAGTCAGGACGCAGATTAACGCTGGCTGCGCACGCAGATCAAAAACAATGGTCAAAAAATTAGTAACAGATTCTCTCCTGAAAATAAACTTCTCTGGAGGGTGGCTGAGGGCATTACCCTCGGCTACCCTCTTCTCCGGAAGATAGAACGTCGATCAACACTGATGCCCTATTTCAGAAGTTCAACTTCTCGCAGAAGTTGAACTTCTAATCGACAGCGTTCTCCGCCCGAGCGCTGAAGATGCCGTCGTTGGAAAAGTGCGGCGCCTTTCCCAGCAATGGAAACCATTTCGGTGCGGCTTCAGCCATCCAAAACCAAGTATCGGCAACAGCCCGCCCGGGGCTAAAGCCGCCGGGCTACATTAAGCCCAAGCCCGCTAAAGCGGGACGAAGTTTGTTTTTCAAACTGTTCACTTTTGGCTCTGCTTTGCGTCTTAAGCCCCTTGGCGGCTTTGCGTTAGATTCGTGGATAGTGTACAAGAATTTCGTTGGTAAAGTACTAAAAATCCACTGGCCGGCCTTCGTACGCATAGCGGTAGAGCTTGTAGACTTCTTCTTCCTCCGGGAAACGGATGTTGATGACCAGGCTGCTATCGTTCAGTGCGTGATCAACCAGCAAATCCAATTTCGCCTCGAACTCGTCCCGGGGAATGCCTGCCTCTTGCAAATTGGTGGGCTGATCTATGCCCCGGGCCAAATCGCGCACCGCGTCGACCAAGCTGATGGTGCCGACCTCCACATCGTCCGCCGGCAAACCCAGGAAACGGGCGATTTCGGCAAAACGAGTGTGGGCATCACCCCGGAAGTTGAACTCGATGGTGTAGGGCAGGAACAGGCCAACCGCCCGGCCGTGGGGGATCGGGAAAAGCGCCCCCAGCGAATGCCCCATGGCGTGGGCCAGGGCAGCCATGGAATTGCCGAAGCCCAACCCGGCGATGGTCGCAGCGTTGTGCATTTTCTCGCGTGCCTCGGCATCGTCAGCACCGTTGAAATATGCCGAGGGCAGGTATTTGAACACCAACTCGATGGCTTTCAGGCAAAGCCCGTCGCTGAAATCGTTGGCCCATTGCGATGTGTACCCTTCGATGGCGTGGGTCAAAACGTCCATACCGGTGTCGGCGGTGATCTGCGCCGGCAAATTCCGCACGAACTGCGGATCGACGATAGCCATATCGGGGATGTTCTCCGGGTTACCTACCGAGATCTTGCGGTGCTCCGCCGTGTCGGTGAGCACAATGGGCCAAGTCGTCTCGGCGCCGGTACCGCTGGTGGTGGGGATAGCGATGAGGTGCGCTTTCTGCCGCAGGCCGAGGCTGCCGATGGGGGCGACTTCGTCCGGTGCTAAGTCCGGCCGCTCGTAAAGAATCCAAATTGACTTGGCCGCGTCCATGGAAGAGCCGCCGCCCAGGCCGATGATCCAATCCGGTTGGTAAGAAAGTGCCAAATCCGCGCCGCACTGCACCGTTTCTAAGGATGGGTTGGGCTCGACATCGGCGAAATAGCGGCTTTCTAAGCCGGCCTGGGCTAATTTCTCCTGCACTTTGGCCACGAAACCCAAAGCGAGAATGTTGGCATCGGTGACGATGAGCGCTTTCCGCCCTTGAATCTCGGCCAAATAATCCAGGGCATCCTCGCCAAACACGATTTCCGGACTGCGGAAGAACCACATGATAACCTCCTCGTATAAGATAACTAACGCAGAGCCACTAAGACGCAATACCCCAAAACCGACTACTTACTCCCGGGCCAGCAGTCCCGGTTAAAATCGCATCTGTGAGGCTACAGCCGAACGATAACCTGCGCCGTCGCATCATTCCTCTGTTTAGCGGTTCAATTCCTATAGGACTTACGCAGTTGAACGTCAAAGCCCACAAAATATCATCGTGAGGCGGTCGAAGCGTGCCGAAGCGAACCCCCACACCGCCTTGGAGATTGCTTCGCTCCCCTATGGGGGCTCGCAATGACATTGGCCTGGCTAAACTGCGCAACGCCTATCCTAAAAGGATAGACTGCACAGACAGACTGAAAAGGCCGGTCTGCATTATGAAAAGCTATCGAACAAACAGGCTAACGCTATCAATGTGCCGGCGGAAACTCAGTGGGCACCTCAGCAGCGCAATTAACCAATTCCTGGGCCGCTTTGACGTAGCGCATGATAATAGCCATGTTGCCTTGTAGCTTGATTTTGCGCGTGACCATGCCCTTGATGGGATCGAGCTGTTTGTCGATGATCGCTTTCCAGTTAGCATCGGATGTGGACATGACAAACGCCGGCTTTTTCTCTTTTTCGTCCGCAACGACATAAGCGGCCCGGCATTTACCGTGCCAAAGGTCGATGTAATAAATTCTCTGCTCGTCGAAGAACTTTTGTGGAACAATGACGAAATAGAAATCGCCTTCCCACTTAGCCGCCGCTTTGGCATAAGCCTCGCTTTTGTTGACAGCCTTCATAAATGCTTGCGCCCACGCATTCGATCCGAATAGATAAGCCATGAAATGCCTCCTTATATTAGCTAAACTGTGAACTGCGAGAGCCGATCGACTAACGGCGCGGTGCGCCACACCGGGTACAATAATGATCCCGCGGTCCAAACGGATGACCACATTGTCGGCAATACTTAATGCTCATGTCGAATTTCTCGACGTCTGATGTTTGTTTTTTTGTACGCTGCGGGTGGGAAAGTCGATAACGCCACATAGTATAGGCAATGAGCCCAAAGCTCATCAGCAAGGCCAGCAATATGCCCCAAAGCAAGATTATAGTACGTCCACGAGGCGGACTATAGGGCGCTATCGGTCGATTTGAGCTGCCAGTGGTCAGCGGCGTAGTCATACCCAGCAGAACCGCCGTCAAGTTCATGTCCGGCTTGTCGTACATAACTTTCTGTTCGATCGTTGCGCCGGCCGGCCGTGTGCCGAGCCTCCGATGGTAATAAGCCAGCTTGTACAAGCCAATGTCGGAATTGGCCATAGCCGGGCTGCCCCGCAAATTTTTAGCATGCGTCGGTTTCTGCACATTGATAGTCACCGCTTGGGCCGGATAGGGCAGCGGGCCAAAGGTGAAATCGAAGCCGTGCTGGTGGCCGGTCAACGTCATGGGCAGGTAAAACTCTATTTGCAATGCATTGCCACCGGCGCTAATAATCAGATACCGTCCATGATCACGCGCCTGTAAGTGGTATTGAGCTTGCAAAAGTCGATCATTATCGCCGCGAAAAGCCACTGTGTTGACCTTGGCGTCAGCAGGCAAAGGCAGCGTGATGGAAACAGGACCACTGGCTTCGATTTTACTATGCAAAACGACTAACAGAGCCGAACGATCAAATTCTGGCCATAGGTCAATATCCAAAGCGGAGAAACGCATAGCAGGCCCAACAGCAAAAGTGGGAACACGCGACAAGAGGCTGAACCACAAGAAAAACAGAATAATCAAGCTAACCACACGGTATTTTTTAGGCACTGAATTCCACTTCTCCTTCGAGGTGGCATTTTCTATGATTGGCCTTTGGGCGAAACATCAGCATAAATTGCGACGACGCAGCTTTCCCAACAATAGGACACAAATGACGCAGATAAATGCCAACCTTTTCTGGTTTATCTGCGGGTGTCTACGTGCAATAATCTGCGTAACCAGCGCTTGATTTGATCAGGGCTAAGCAGTTACCATAAATATATTTTAACCCCTGTCCTATAACTTTGGCCAACGTCATCACCACGCGGCACGATGGAGCATTAAGGGGAAATAGCCAAAAGGCAATTTGGCCCGGTGTAAGTCTATCCGGTCAATATGCCCACTGTGCCAGATCACTTTTTCCAGTAACGGATAGCCGCCGACAGTGAAATGGACCACCTCATTCTCGTGTGCGCCTTCCCGACCCGGCGTCTGTGGATCATCAGCAGGAAGCGCCAGCCGGTAGACACTTTTACCACCGGCTGAGAAAACAGTGGTCTGGGCAATGGGCTCTACGTTCACGGCTGCAACGATAGTACTGCCGGGCAGCACGTTGATCTCGCCGTAGAGGTAATACGGCAAGGTGGGGGGCACTTTCTCGGCCGAAACATGGGTAGCTGCCGGCCATAGGAGCAAGACCGCCAACCAAAATGCCACACCCAAAGCCCGGCAGCTTTTTATAAACGCTTTCTTTCTTCCGTTCATTGTCTTTGTATCGTGCGTCCCGGTTACATGGGCTGGGAAAGATTGAGAGACCGTGTTATCACGTACAATCTCTCTAATCATACTCTATTTTCGCACATCCACAAAGTGAATCCACTCATCTCCGTCGTTATTGCTGTCGATGTAGAAATCGGCGCCGCCTTGGCCCTGCGGCAAGCCGGCCACGAAACGGGCATCCGAGATAACGAAAGTTGCGATCTTCCAGGTGCGGCTGTTCTGTTTGCGCACAAAAGTCTGGCCGCCGGTTACTCGAGCGACCGCTTCATGTCCCTGGTCGTTCAAATAGTGCAGTGACCAGCTATCATTGCCCACATCGGCATAGGTCACCCGAATCGTCACGCTGTGGTTACCGCTGAGGAATTGGCTGTCCACCTTGAAATACATGTAACGGTTGTCGTGTGCCGCATCGGTACGCCGCACCACCCAGCCTTCTGTGCCGGCGGGAATCGCCGGATTATATGGCTGGTAATTGCTGCTTAAATGATTGACCGTCCGGTCATTGGTCTCGGGAACGGTGCGGCCGCCTGGCAGCCCGTCTTCCTGATACAAGAAGAAGCTGTAATTGCCCCATTGTGGATGTTGGTGTGCCACCGGTCGATTGTCGCCCCGGCAACTGTTCGGCGTCCACGGATCGCGATGTTCCCGCAAAGCGACCCATGCGCTCGGTGCATCTTGTGGTGTGCGCCCCAAATAATTAGCAGCCCATTTGAACGCGTTGATATTGTCCCAGCGCGGGCGGGTACCACTGAAATAGAGGTCGATGCTCGGCCGTAAATAGACCGGGTGTTTATCCAGCACATTGGCCAAAGCCCACCAGAGCAATGTGCTGTTGCAAGTCATGTAATTGTACCCTTCCCAGGCCGTCGGCATTTGCCGCCAATATTGGATGGGATAATCGTACCAACTGCAATTGGGACAGCCGGAATCGCCGATATAGAGCACACCTTCACCATCTGGGTAAAGATTGTTCGTAGAAATGCCGATGCCAATATCCAAAGCGTGTTGGTTGAATTCCCGGCGTTCCCAGGCATGATAAGAAACGGGTGCGCTTTGCTGCAAGAGTGCTTTCAGGAGATGTCCGCTACCGTCACTGAACGCCGCTTTGTACCAATCGGCGATTTGATTGACCGTGTTGACCCAAACGGTAGAATTCAAGCCCGCAGCGGCCAGTGCGTTAAGCCCGGCACTATCCGTGGCCGCACGCGTTTCACCGTAAGCCCCCGTACCGATCGCAACGAATTCGACTCGGCTATCATTTTTGTAGTGATTGCCCAGCGCGTTAATCAAAGCGTGGTAACGGCTCAGATAGCGTTCACTCCAATATTTGGGCAGAATAGCTGTGCCGCCGCCGCAACGGTATGTGACGGTGGCGCTGCGGTCGTTGCGCAGATAGTCGGGCATGGCACGGCTACCGCTGCAGCCACCTTCATAACTGGTGATGAAAAAGCTGCCTTTGCCACCTTGATTGTGCACTTTGGCTAAGAAGCTATCAATACTGTGGAAATCGTATCGTCCTTCGCTCGGCTCCAAAGTGGCCCAATGCACGGCAATCATGGATCCAGCGATGCCATAAGTGTTGCTATTGTGGCCGCTGTAATCGTATGCCATGTAAATACCGGGCCGCTGCACCCCTTTCCAGGTAATGTGGTTACTGGGCGGTGTGGTCGGCCAGGGCGTCGGCTGCGGATTAGGCGGCGGGGGCGGGGGCAGTGTCGCGGTCGGCTGACCGGGGCGTGGCGTTGGCGTGACAGTCGGCGTCGGTGTGGCGGTTGGTCCGGTGGTTGCGGTGGGGGTCGGCGTCGGCTGGGGCTGGATCATGCCCGGCAAATAGTGTAAGCGCAAATGCGGCCGGTAAGTTGGATTCGGATAGTCGCCGGAGACAAAATGATGGCGCATGAAACGCGGCTCTTTGATGTGCAAGAGCAAACCGTGGTTGTGATTAGGATGGCTCACCCACTCCTGCACGGCGGCGGTGATGTCTAAGGTATACCAGCGATAGGGGCCGGTCAAAGTCGTCGTGGCAACGGGCATCGGCGCATAATCGGCATTACGGCCTTCTGCGCCGGGCGCAGCCCATTGCTGCCCGGCAAAAGGCCCATACCAGGTGGCTTCCGTTTGCGACCAACTGCGCAGCAGCGGCACAGCTTCCAATGTGCGTTGACCTCCACCCGCGCCGGCTCCGCTCCACAGCTTCAATTCAGCGCTGTAAATGGTCGAATCGGGCGGCAAGTAGCTCAAATCGACCCGCAAAAGCGTGTTTTCGCGCGCCCCGCTGTCATCCGGGCTAACTACCGACAGGTAAGTTGTGTTATGCGGGCGCGTTTTTTCCTCGAAACCATCTAAATAGGTATCGCTGTAACCGTGGTATCCATCCACGTTTTGCACCAATACGACCACCGTCGGCGTCGGTGGCGGCAAAGTCGGCGTGGGCGGCAACGGCGTGGGCGTGGGTTTGTAGCACTGATAAGTGATTTGAAGTTTAGGCCGCAAGCTGTCCCGGCGGTCATTGCTGCTGATAAAATGGTGGCTGACTGCCGGCTTCCCGGGCACGTTGAACGCCTGTATGATGAAACCAGGCACCTGTCTGCCAACCGCTGCCGCTGCGACAGGCTGAGAATACCAATCTTGCAGCGCTTTAGTGACATCGAAGTTAACCCAGTTGTACGTGTAATCAATCGTTTTGCTATCAAGCGGCGTAGTCACGCGGTCCTGTGCGCCGGTAGCGCCGCTTTTCTGCCAGTTATCCTGTTTACTGGCCTGGTTGAAATTCACCTCATTCTCTTTCCAGAAGCGTTTAAGCTGATAGACACGCAATTCAGTGGGCGCATTGTGATCGCGGGCACCCGAATAGAGGGAAAGCGTAGCCGAGATGATGTATGCGTCCGCCGGCAGCTTGTCCAAATTGAAATTGACCAGCGCCTCTTGGGTGATGCCGAGGCGGTCCGAGCCGCGCACCACTAAATAGGTCTCTTTACCATAATTAGTATAGCCGCTGGGCCACCAGCGGTTGATATAGCTGTCCGCCGTGCCTTTATAACCGTTCCAATGATCATCGTTCTGCAGTGTGATCGTCGTGGGCGGTTCTAACACCGCGGTGGCCATTGCGGTGGGGGTCGCCGTGGGCGTGACTGTTGATGTAGGTGTGACCGTGGGCGTTGGCGTCGGCAACACGGTCAACGGCGGCGTTGGGGTGGCCGTAAAGGTGGCCGTTAGTGTGGGCGTCGGCGAAAAAGTCGCGGTGGCAGTACAGGTGGGGGTCGGCGTTGCGGTAGCTTCCGGCCCTAACAAATAGTTGATGGTCAAATGCGGCCGGTAAATCGGATTCGGGTAATCGCTGGAGATGAAGTTGTGCTGCAACAAACTTTTGGCCGGCACGTGCAGCAACAAGCCATAATTGGATGCCGGATCGCGCACCCACGCTTGTACAGCATCGCGAATATCCAGATGATACCAACGGTAAGTCTCCGTGGTCAGGACCGTCGTGGCGGCCGGCATTGGTGCGTAATCCGCATTGCGGCCTTCTGCGCCGGCGACAGCCCAGCGCACGCCGCGTTGACTCTCTTCCCAGGTAGCTTCCCGTTCATCCCAACTGTGCAAAAGGGGCACAGCTACCAATGTCGCCTCGCCGCCGCTGCTGCGGCCACCGCTCCACAGGGAAAGCGTTGCCGCTTTAATAATCGCGTTGGCCGGGATGGCGCTGGTATCCACCGACAAAAGCGCGTTATACCGGTGGCCACCATTATCCATACCGCGCACGGAAAAATAGGTTGCATCATGCGCCATCTTAGTCATCTTGATGCCATCCAAACAGGTATCACGATAACCGTGATACCTGTTCACACCTTGCACCAGCGTCGTGACGACGGGCGTGCCGGTGATGACCGGCGTGGGCAAAGGCGTGGCCGGGATGCTGGTGGGGACAGCAGCCGTCGCCGGTGCACCTTGCTGGTAAGTGATGGCTAACTGCGGCCGCAATTGAGGATTGTGTTCGTTCTCGCTGCTGATGAAATTATGGCGCACAGCCGGCTTCCCCGGCAGGTTGAACGCCTGGATGATAACGCCGTGATTGCCGGCTGGGTCCTCGAGCCATTGCTGCACTGCGCTGGTTACATCGAACAGCACCCAATTGTGGCTGTAATCCACTGTCTGGCTGGCTATAACCTCAGGGAAACGGTCACTAACGCCCATGGCGCCCGGCGTTTCCCATTCATTTTGGACGTCAGCGCGCTGGAAAGTCACTTCGTTTCCGTTCCAGGTACGTTTCAACCGGAAAACGTCGAAACGGGTCGGGAAATTCCGGTCCCGATTACCGGAATAGACTTTGAGGAAAGCAGCTTGCACCTGTGCACCGCTTGGTAAAGCGCTCAGATCGAACTGTAGGATTCCTTCCATGGTGATGCCCCGACTATCCGGGCCGCGCACGGAAAAGAAAGTGTCGGAACCAAAGTTTTTATCGGCATTGGGCCACCAGCGGTTAAGATAGCTGTCCGTTGTGCCTTGATAATCTCGGAACCCGTCTTGCAGGACGGTAGTTACCGGGCCGGTCACCAGTGTGGGCGTGGCGGTCGGTGTGGCCGTTGGAGTGGCCGTCGCCGTTGGGGTAGTGGTCGGCGTGGAAGTCGGCGTCCAGGTGGGTGTATTGGTGAAAACCGGGGTCGGCGTGGGCATGATAAACGTGATGACCAGCTTGGGATGCAGTTGCGGATGGCTGCGATCTTCCCGGCTAATGAAATTATGCCGGGGAGACGGATTGCCGGGGAGGTTGAATCCCTGGATGATCACGCCGTGGTTCGCAGTAGGATCGCTCAGCCACTGGGCTACTGCTTCTGTGATATCGAAATTGATCCAGTTGTGCGCGTAGTCGACCGTTTTGCTGTCAAGGGGATGTTGAACCCGATCGGCCACGCCTAAAGCGCCGGCTTCCTGCCACCGAGTTTGGCTATCGGCGTTATTGAAAGTTGCTCCTGTTTCCCGCCACGCTTTTTTCAACTGGAAAATGTCGAAGCGCAGCGGGGCAGTGCGATCTCGATTACCGCTATAAATGGAAAGGGTCGCTTGCTGCACGCGCGCCCCGGCGGGCAATGAACTCAAATCGAAGTGCAATAAGCCTTCCATGGTAATGCCCCGGTTATCCGGGCCGCGCACGGAGAAGAAGGCATCACTTCCAAAGTTTTGATCGGCGTGAGGCCACCAGCGATTGATATAGCTATCTGTCGCGCCGGCATAGCCATTTTGTCCGTCTTGCAAGATCAGTGTGACCGGCTGATCGCTGTACGGGATAGGCGTAATGGTAGGCGTCGCGGTCGGCTTAGGCGCGGTGGGCGTCGCAGTCGGCACCATCGGCGGCGGAGGCGCGTTGGTGGGCCACGGCGTGACTGCGCCATCATTATAAAACGTGACCATGCCGTTGTGCCCGACAATCCAAATGTGCTGGTCGTCTAAAACCTCCAATCCGACAGGGGTATCTTGTCCGGGCAAAACAGTCTGGCTCCAGGTACGGCCGCCATCATTGCTCTCTAACAATCGCACGGAACGCAAGCCGGGGTTTTCGTACCAATAGTTCGGCGGAGCAGAGGATTGGGCAACTACCGCATAACCATGGTTAGCGTCTAAGAACTTAATGGCCATGACATGGAAATCGGCGGCCACGCGTGTTGTTTGCCAAGTGGCGCCACCATCCTCCGTGCGAAAAATATAGCCGTAATCGGCAGCAATCCAGCCGTGAAGCCTGTCAACGAAATCGACCCGGTGCACGGTCACGTCGGAAAGGTCGGGGCCGATCCGTTCCCAGGTCGTGCCGCCGTCCCGGCTGCGCACGAACAAACCGCCCGTCGAGACGGCCCCGATGGCAAAGCCATACCAGGTGCCGTCCGACTCGAGCCAGGAAACATCGTTGGGCGCAGCACCCCAAACAGGGCTGCCGGTGGCAGCGTGCATGCCAATTTGCCGCCAGTGTGCGCCGCCGTCCTCCGTTTTCAAAAGCGACCCGCCGTTCTGGCTGCATCCGATCCAGCCGGCCCGGCCATCCGGCGCGGTGAAAACATTGAACAGCGGTTTCTGCGAGCCGGAAGCCTGAACACTATAATGCTGCCAGCCGTCCGTTGTGTAAAGAATGCGCCCTAAATCGCCTACAGCCCAGCCCACCTGGGCATCGATCATGTGCAGCCCGCGTAAAGCCCGAATCTCCGGCAGCGTCTCGGTGTACATTTGCCGCCAAGTGAAACCGCCGTCCATAGTCTTCAACAAGGAACCCCGAAAAGCACCTTCCCCATTCCAGTGGCGCACATTCGCTTCGCCCACGGCGAAACCAACCTGGTTATCGATAAACTGCACCTCTTTGAGCCAGTTTTGCCCGGGAACATGGATGCTTTGCCAACTGCTGGCCGGGGCCGCTTGGCTCGCCACCGGGGCAAATAACCAGGAAGTACCAGCAAAGATAAGCGCGAACAGCGTCATAATTGGCATGAAGAAGTAGTACATTGTCTTGCTTTTCATGTCTGTCCCAATCTCCTAACCCGGACAAGTCAGAACTAAAAATACTCAAACGCCAAGCCACCAAGGTGCAAAGATTTCTTAATACCCTCGTCGGAGCCCCAGGGCACGTTTTTCGGCTAAATGAACATCGCCAGCTTACATTTCCACAAGCTTAATAATAGCGGATAAGATTTATTCGGTCAATATGACTTTTTTACTATGGTTTCATCTAAGTAGCACGTCCTTCTCGACCACGTGTACAACGGCACAAAGAGCATAAAACAGAGCACAAAGCAGTTACTGAGCCGAATGCTTATTATTACAGAGGCGCGATTTGCCAAAAGTATGCCTCCTTTGTTATACTGGGAACTAATAAGATTGTGTAGCACTATTAGGTGCTATAGAGTCGGCTGGCCTGTGTTCGGCAGTTGAAGCTATATCGACCCTTGCGAAGTCGCCCCCCCCACCAACAACACGAAATCGGACCTGCGAAGGTCAATTTCGCAAAGGTTGCCGCAAATTCATCCACCAGGCACAGACTACAATGCTACAATTTTTACAAACATACAATGCTATGGTTGGGCCTGGTTGAACAACACGAGAGAGTATTGCTGATGGTGGTGATCGCCGAAGGGGCACGCCGGATCGGTAGGCCGTACTGGTTTGGCTAATCTCTCAGGCAAAGAAGATCGTGTTGGGACAGGACTCTGGAGAGCTGTCATGGAGACACGCCGACGGGGAAAAGTTACCGGATTGGTAACTAAACTCTCAGGCCAGAGGACAGAGTGAAGGCGGTCGCATAGGCGCGAGCGTCTTTTTTATTGCCAAGGAGGTCAAGATGGAATTGAAGCGGACGAAGTTGTACGACACACACGTAGCACTAAGTGGACGCATGGTGGAATTTGCCGGCTGGGAGCTGCCGGTGCAGTATCCCACTGGGCCAACCGTCGAACATGAGGCCGTCCGTACCGCCGCCGGCCTGTTCGACATCGATCACATGGGGCAATTCATGGTGATTGGGGAAGAAGCAACGCCATTCCTCAACCACATGGTCACCTGGGATGTGAGCAACATGAAAGATGGCGAAGCACACTATTCATTGCTTTGCTATGAAGATGGCGGCATTGTGGATGATATTTTCATTTATCGGCGCGGCGATGGCTACATGGTCGTCGTCAATGCTTCCAACCGAGACAAAGATTTCAAATGGTTCAGTCTGCACACTGGCGGGTATAACGTGACGGTAACAGACGTTTCCGACGAGACTTACATGTTAGCACTGCAAGGACCCAAAGCGGAAACTGTCCTGAATAAACTGTTGCCCAACCATGATGCAGCGACCATGGCTTTCCACACTAGCCGCTCCACCTCATTGAACGGCATTCCCACGTTAATTGGCCGCACTGGCTATACCGGCGAGGACGGCTTCGAGCTTTTCTTCTCGGCAGATGAAGCCGTGCGCATGTGGAACATGCTTCTGGAAGCCGGCAAAGAGGACGGGTTAATTCCTTGCGGATTAGCAGCCCGGGATTCGTTGCGCTTCGAACCCTGCCTGCCTCTCTACGGCGATGAAATCTTTTCCGAAATAGATCCCATCAGCGCCAGATTAGGTTTCTTTGTCAGTTTCGAGAAAGATTTTATAGCCAAAAATGCATTGTTGAAAATCAAGTTGGAGGGGCCCACACAGAAATTGATCGGCTTCGAGATGGTTGAGCGGGGCGTGCCGCGGCACGGCTACGCGATTCTATCGCCGGCCGGCGAGAAAATCGGTTTCGTGACCACCGGCATGAAAGCACCCACCGCGGGTAAATTCGTCGGCTTAGGTTATGTGCAATCCAGTTACACGAAATACGGCACAGAAATTGCCATTGAAATCCGCGGCAAAGCGAAAAAAGCCGTGGTGCGCAAACGACCTTTTTACATTCCAGCATATCGTCGTGCCAAGAAATGACCTTGCCGAGGGAAAACGTAACCACTCAGCCCAGCGACTTAGCGTCACAGCAACATCTGCAAAATCGCCATGCAGCGCTTGGCAGGCAGGCTGCGTAGTTATCTGATTTCTTTATCCTGAATCCGTGCAATCGGTGCCAAAAAATAGGATAATCATCGTAGTTAAAGAAAACATTTTTGCGTAAAGGAGAAAAAAGAGATGGCAAATTACAAATTTGATGCCAAGGCGAAGTACTTGGATACCCATGAGTGGGTACGTATCGAAGATGGCGTGGCGGTGATGGGCGTGAGCGATGTGGCGCAGGACCAATTGTCCGATGTAGTCTATGTCGATTTGCCGGCGGAAGGCGATAGTTTCAAACAGAAAGACACCATCGCTGTGGTGGAATCGGTCAAATCGGCGGAGGACGTTTTCGCTCCTATCAGCGGCAAAGTCATTGCCGCCAATGAAGCGTTGGAAGGAAGCCCTGAACTAGTCAACCAGGATCCATACGGCGCCGGGTGGTTCTTGAAAATGGAGCCGGCCGACCTGAGCGAACTGGATAACTTAATGGATGCGGAGGCGTACGAGAAATTCGTTGCCGAGGAGGTCTAAGATGGACTACGTTCCCAACACTGACGCGCAACGCGCCGAAATGTTGGCCACCATCGGCATCAAGGATATTAGCGAACTTTTCCAGGTCGTGCCTGAAAAAGCCCGTTATCCGCAACTGAATTTGCCACCGGCACTTTCGGAAGCGGAAATGATGGCAGAGCTTCGGGCCATGAGCGAGGAGAATGCCGATTTAGAGCATTACACCTCTTTCTTAGGTGCCGGTGCTTATAATCACTTTATTCCTGCGGTGGTGGACTTCGTTCTCAGCCGTTCCGAGTTTTACACAGCCTATACGCCATACCAAGCAGAAATTTCACAGGGATGGCTGCAAGCCATCCACGAATATCAAAGCATGGTGCGTGCCCTGACCGGCATGGAGGTAGCCAACGCGTCCCATTACGACGGCGCAACGGCCACCGCCGAGGCTGTAATCATGGCACTAAATGTGACACGTCACAAAAAGCGCAAAGTGCTCCTTTCTCCGACTTTGCACCCGCAATATCGTCAAGTTGTGCGCACTTACACCCAAGGTGACCAGGTGGAAGTCATCGATGATGTTGCTTCTTGCTTTGATCTACCAGATATCAAAGCTCAAATCGACGATCAGACAGCTATTTTGGTGTGGCAGAACCCAGACTTTTTGGGGCACCTCTACAGTCCGGCAGAAATGCGTGCCTTAGCTGACGCCGCCCACGCCCATGGCGCTCTTTTTGCCGTGGCCGCAGATCCAGTGTCGTTGGGCTTGTTCACACCGCCCGGCGCTTACGATGCCGATATCGTCACAGCAGAAGGACAGGCCGCCGGCAACGCCATCAGCTTCGGCGGACCGTATTTAGGTATCTTCGCTTTCAAGAAGAAATACGTGCATAAGAGCTCCGGCCGCATTGTCGGCGCCACCGAGGATGCTCAAGGCCGCAGGGGTTATGTATTGACGCTGAGCGGTCGCGAACAACACATTCGCCGGGAGCGAGCCAGTTCCAATATTTGCTCCAACCAGGCGCTCAACGCGTTGGCCACAGCGGTCTATTTGGCAGCCATGGGCAAGCGCGGATTGCGCCGGGTCGCCGAGCTGTCCTATCAAAAAGCGCATTATGCGGCCAAAGTGTTAGCTGAACGGCCCGGCGTAGAGATCGCCACCCCGGATCCGTTCTTCTTAGAATTCGCTGTGCGCCTGCCCAAACCGGCTGCACAATTGAACCGTTTCCTCTGGGAAGAGTGGGGCATGATCGGCGGGTACGATTTAGAGCCGGAGTATCCCCAGCTCGGCCATGCTATGTTGCTCAGTTTCACCGAACTAACAGAACGAGGCGAAATCGATGAATTAGTGGATGCTGTGGACGAATTTCTCAGCGGGGAGCGTGGATGATGACATTAGATTATGCCAACAGCTACATTTACGATCTATCGGAGCCGGGGCGTATAGGTGTGAGTCTGCCGCCAACGGACGTGCCGGAAAGCGATCTACCGCAAGGGTATTTGCGCACAACGTTACCGTTGCCAGAGGTAGCGGAGGTGGAATTGGTACGCCATTACGTCCGCCTTTCACAAAAGAATTATTCGGTAGACAGCGGTTTTTACCCGTTAGGTTCTTGCACCATGAAATACAACCCCAAGGTGAACGACCAGGCTGCGCATTTGATCGGCTTCGCCCGCATTCACCCGTTGCAACCGGAAGAAACAGTCCAGGGCGCAATGGCGTTGATGTATGGTTTACAGCAAGCGTTAGCAGAAATCAGCGGGTTCGATGCTATTTCATTGCAGCCTTCGGCCGGCGCACATGGTGAATTCAGCGGCGTGCTCATCATGCGCAAATACCAGTTAGACCGGGGCGAGACGCAGCGGAATAAGATCATCGTTCCAGACTCCGCCCACGGCACGAATCCCGCTTCGACAGCTATGTCCGGGTTGAAAGCAGTCACCGTACCCAGCGACGACCGCGGCAATGTGGATTTGGAAGCGTTGCGAGCAGCGCTGGACGACACAGTAGTCGGCATGATGCTGACCAACCCCAATACGGTGGGCCTGTTCGACGAGCACGTAACAGAGATCTGCGATTTGGTGCACAGCGTCGGCGGCCTGATGTACGGCGACGGGGCTAACCTCAATGCGGTGATGGGCATCGCTAAAATGGCCGATTTGGGCTTCGACGTGATGCACTTCAATTTGCACAAAACATTCAGCACGCCGCACGGCGGCGGTGGTCCCGGTTCCGGACCAGTGGGTGTGACCAAAGCGTTAGAACCGTTTTTACCGGGGCCGATCGTGGGCCGCGAAGAAACGGAGGAGGTCGAATACCATTGGGTCTGGCCGGCCAAAAGCATCGGACGGGTCAAGTCTTTCTTCGGTAATTTCGGCGTGCTGGTGCGCGCGTATACCTACATCAGCATGTTAGGCGCCGAAGGTCTATTGCGCACCGCCGAAAACGCTGTGCTCAACGCTAACTATATTCAAGCACGGCTAAAAAATGTCTACCCGGTACCATTCGGGGACCGTTTCTGCATGCACGAATTCGTAGCGTCAGGGTTGCTACCTGGCACGAAAGACTTGCACACGCTGGACATCGCCAAGCGGCTCATTGACTACGGATTCCACCCGCCGACGATCTATTTCCCGGGCATCGTGCACGAGTCTATTATGATCGAGCCGACGGAAACGGAAAGCAAAGCGACATTGGACGCGTTCAGCGAAGCAATGATTAAAATCGCGCAGGAAGCCAAAGAAAATCCGGAATTGTTGCACAGCGCACCGCACAAAGCGCCAGTGGGACGATTAGATGAAGTCTTGGCTGCGCGCAGGTTGGAACTAACTTCACTGCCGAAGTAGTTTCCTCATGACTATCAGTTATAACGAAAAAGCTGGAGCTCCAAGGCCCCGGCTTTTTCGTTATATGCGTTTTAACAGGCTGCTAAGGCGCGCCCGGGGGCGCCTTTTAGCAAACCTGTGCATCACGTTAATCGATATGGAGATTCTCTGTGGCCGAGAAAAAGAAAATCAGTATGTTGGGTGCCGGATTAGTGGGCAATGCCATCGCGCGTGATTTAGCGCAAGAGCCAACGTTTCAAGTAACGGTGATAGACATGAAGCAGGAAAACCTGGATCGTCTGACGTCCACGGTGCCGGTGCACACATTGCAAGCGGATTTGTCCACGCCGGGGAAGATCAATGCCATCATCGCCGATAGCGATCTGGTCGTTTCGGCCGTGCCAGGCTTCATGGGCTTCAACTTGTTGCGCTGGATCATTGCGGCCGGAAAAAATGTCGTCGATATTTCCTTTTTTGGGGAGGACCCTTTCTTGCTGGATGATCTGGCCCGGGGAAAAGGGGTTGCGGCAGTGGTCGATTGTGGAGTGGCGCCGGGATTAAGCAACATTCTCGGCGGTCACGCCGTGACACAATTAGATCAAGCCAATAATTATCTTTGCTATGTGGGCGGTCTGCCGGCAGTGCGCCACTGGCCTTACCAATATCAGTCCGTTTTCTCACCGGTGGATGTAATCGAGGAATACACGCGGCCGGCACGCTTGGTAGAGTGCGGACAGGAAATCGTGCGGCCCGCCCTCTCAGAAGTGGAGCTGGTCGAATTTCCCCAGATTGGCACCCTGGAAGCTTTCAACAGCGACGGCCTGCGGACAATGATCCGGACTTTAGACATTCCTTTCATGAAAGAGAAAACTTTACGCTACCCTGGGCATGCGGAGTTGATGCGCGTTTTCCGGGAAAGTGGCTTTTTCCGCACTGATCCAGTAGAAATCAGAGGGCACGCCGTGCGCCCCATTGATTTGACAACCAAATTGTTGTTCGATCAGTGGCAACGGCAGGAGGGTGAAGAGGACATTCTGGCAATGCGAGTTGTTGTAGAAGGTCGCCGGGCCGGAAAACAGGTACGCTTGAGCTATGACTTGCTGGATCGTTATGACCGAGCCACCGGGACGACCGCCATGGCGCGCACTACTGGCTACACCTGTGCCATTGTCGCCCGGCAGGTCGTGACCGGACTTTTCACGCAGAAAGGGGTCATACCGCCAGAATTCGTCGGCCAGTCCATTGCTTGTTATGACAATTTATTGGCCGAATATGCCAAACGAAACATCCACCTGCGAGAGAGCATCACAGAAAAGATCGGATTACCAATGTCTTAACAGTCCGGATGGAGGGCATTTTCATTCACTTGGTTGCCCCATTAGCCCGCTTAGGTCCCCTTTTTATGAAAATAAACCATGCAGTGCTATAGGCCTTTGCCAGCATCTCCTTCACTGCACATGATCTCTAACTGCCAAGAATCAACGCGGGGGCGAAACGATAAACCCGTTGAAGTGGGTTGCTCACGCGATCATCAATAGACAACGCGTTTCAACGGTTCCCTTTCGTCAGGCGATGGATTGATCCACGACTGCGCCAGATTGGCACAGTTGGCTCACAGGACAGAATCTGTACAAGGAAAGCGATGTGTGCTAACATCTATCGCCATGTGTGGAGAGATGACTTGCCTGACATGTAGCCGGCACTTACTTTACGAGAAGGACATATCTACTACACGCAGGTCTGCCGGAGAACGTTTTTATATCTCA
The DNA here is from genome assembly GCA_015486845.1 of Anaerolineae bacterium. GTDB lineage: Bacteria > Chloroflexota > Anaerolineae > JAADDB01 > JAADDB01 > WFQU01. Next base: position 25,586 of record WFQU01000108.1, read on the forward strand.
CCAGTGAAATGCTTGTGTACTGCGCAAAGCTCTGGCGCAAAGTTGCCAGGAGCGCTAAGACGCAAAAAACACGAATATATTGTCCGTTAGGAGCGGAAGTGCGAGGAGAAAATATAAAAACCTTTGCGGATAGGCTTCTTTGCGCCTCTGCGTTGTCTTTTTTGCTTCTGGCTTGTCCGGGGCAGGTTAGCCAACAGCATCATCTATCAGGAGTGACGTGTGTTATACGATGATCCAAATATGATCTCGATGTATTTACAATCGGCCATACAAGATTTTTTCGAGATTCACCAGATTGGGAAAAACGAAGGGACAATTCTCTTTCAAGGGCGGTTGTTGATGGATTCAGCACACGCCTACAGTTTAGCCGAGCAACGATTCAAAGAATACAATTATACGCCGTTGTTGCGTCGGGAAAACGGTATTGACATGCTCTATGCCATGCCCGGCTTAATCACCCCGCGGCCTATAAAGATACGTACCAATATCATTTTACTAATCCTGACCATCCTTTCGACCATTTGGGCAGGAAGCCACCTGTACGAGACGAATAGTTGGCAGGAAAGTTTGCAATTGGGATTGCTCTTCGCAGCAAGCTTATTGGCAATTCTCGGCATACACGAAATGGGGCACTACCTAACCGGCCGCCATCACAAAGTAGATGTGACGCCGCCTTATTTCATCCCGGTGCCATTTGGTTTAGGCACATTCGGCGCTTTCATCCAGATGCGATCGCCGACCAAAAACAAACGGGCTTTGTTCGATGTCGCTGTCGCAGGGCCGTTTGCCGGCTTCCTTGTGGCTTTGCCTTTGTTGATCATCGGCCTCCTTTTGAGCCCGTTGGTGCCGTACTCCGGCCGAGAACTATCAACCTCACTTTTAGTGAGCGGCTTAGAACATTTGCTGCGACCCCATCCGGCCGGCTATGCCGTTTCGCTGCACCCGGTGGCATTGGCTGCGTACGTGGGAATGTGGGTCACGGCGATGAACCTAATCCCGGGCGGGCAATTGGACGGTGGCCATTTGATGTATGCCATAGCCGGCAAATGGACCCGCTGGATCAATATGGTCATCATCGGCATTATGGTCATTTTAGGTGCCGTGGCTTGGAGCGGTTGGTACATTTGGGGGTTCTTCATTCTTTTGAGCGGCCTCAATCACCCGCCGCCACTGGACGAAGTGACAAGGTTAGATGGCAAACGCACGGTAGTAGCGATTTTGGCTTTAGTAGTCTTCGCTCTAACTTTTTCTCCATCCATTTTTTAGGCGCGCCGTATCCTACACGTTTGTGTTATAACCGCCAGAGCACTTTTGTTCGTCGCGTGACACTAACAATTCAGAAGGGGAATTTATGAAAGACGAACCATATACACGCTCCGGTCGGCGCTTACAATGCCTTCTTACTGATTGGTTGACGATGGAGGCAATTTCATGACCGTTTACTCCCGCATTATCGGTTGGGGAAAATACGTTCCACAGCGCGTGTTGACTAACGCGGATTTAGAAAAGATGGTCGAGACCAGTGATGCCTGGATTCGTAGCCGCACCGGCATCCAGGAACGACGGATAGTAGACGATCCAGATGAAAGCACGGCAACTTTAGCAACAAGAGCTGCTCGCCGGGCTTTAGCTAAAGCAAATGTCGATCCGGACAACTTGGACTTGATTATCGTTGCTTCTTCAACGCCAGACTATTCGTTCCCAGCAACGGCATGTTTAGTGCAAGACGCTTTGGGCGCCAGCCATGCTGGCGCTTACGATCTGAGTGCGGCGTGTTCTGGCTTTGTTTATGGTCTGGCCATGGCACACGGCCAGATTGTGGCCGGATTAGCCAAGACGATATTGGTCATTGGTGCTGAGACCCTTTCTCGCATCACAGACTGGAGCGACCGCAACACGTGTGTGCTGTTCGGGGATGGCGCTGGAGCGGTTGTGGTACAAGCCAGCGATCAACCAGGCGGTTTGCTCTCAGCGGTGCTCGGCTCCGACGGTTCCGGCGCTGATTTACTGATCGTGCCGGCCAGTGGTACCCGTTATCCAACGACTATGAAAACTGTGGCCAACGGTGATCATTACATCAAAATGGCCGGTCGTGAAGTGTTCCGTTTCGCCGTGCGGGTGATGGCTAATGCCACGAGGGAAGTCGTGCAAAAAGCAGGACTCACTTTGGAAGATGTCGACTGGATTATTCCACACCAGGCTAACGTGCGCATTATCCAGGCTTCGGTTGTCCGACAGCTCAAATTCCCGGCTGACCGTGTCTACATGAACCTGGATCGTTACGGCAACACATCCACAGCTTCCATTCCCATTGCTTTAGTGGAAGCCATCGAAGAAGGCAAACTGAAAGCAGGCGATCATATCGTTTTTGTTGGCTTCGGCGGTGGATTGACTTGGGCCGCCGCTTTGCTGCAATGGGGCGTTAAGACACCAAAGCCACCTTTACCCTGGCAAAAACGTATAGGCCTCACAATGCACTATCAACTGGCATTGTTGCGTTCTTTCTTGCGGCGTTGGCGGCGCAAAGTGATCGGATTCCTCTTTGGCTCGCCGGACACGGAAACGACCACGGAGAAGGTGTCAGCCCATGTCGATAAACTCGGCGATAAAGTGGGCGATCATGTTGCCAAAGTAAGCAGCAAAGTCTACAAAAAAGTAGAGAGTGATAAAACGACAGATACGGAACAAGAGCGAAAATCGCAGCACTAACGAACGATGCTATTGCCCATTAGCCCACATTAATCTTGCTTGGCGCCTGCGTTCGCAGCAACCTCCGCAAAGTCGACCTGCGCCGATTCAATTTTAAGTCCGTGCAGACTGAGGTTGCTGCAATGTCACGGCCGGAAGCTGATGGCACAATTACGGCAATAGCACCGTCAAGTCGGGAATAATTAGATCCGGAGGGGAAACCATAGCCAGTGCAGCCTCACGGCTGCTCACGCCAGTTTCCACGAAAATAGTGTGCAGGCCAACTCCCTTGGCGCCCTCGATGTCCGTTTCGATGCGATCGCCCAACATAAATGTGTACGCCGGCGGGGTGCCCAGCCGGCGGAGCGCCTGCCGGAAGATTTCCGGCTGCGGCTTGCCGATGGTCAACGGCTGTTCGCCCGTCGTAGCGATGATGGCGGCACCAATGGCCCCGGCGCCGGGATGCAACCCATCCGGCATAGGATAATTGAGATCAGGATTAGTTTGCACGAAAAAGGCGCCCCGCTCTATGGCCAGGCTAGCCTCTTTGAGCTTGGCGTAAGTAAACTGCCGGTCAAAAGAGGAGACAACGATCTGGGCATTGTGCCCCGCTTCGACGGGCAAAAGCGCAAAACCGGCCTGCTCCAACGCTGTGCTGATACCCGCTTCTCCCACCACAAACACGGTTTGGCCGGGGGCTGCTTTTCGCAAATAGGATGCCGTCGCCAACGCCGAAGTGAAAATCTGCGCCTCGTGCGCTTCGATGTTCATAGCGGCCAGATGTTCAACATACATAGCCGGCGTTTTGCTGGCATTGTTGGTCAAATAAAGGTAAGGCAAACCCCTTTTTTGCAACGCGGCGATAAAATCAGCCGCACCGGGTAGTGCTATCTGCCCTCGATATAAAACGCCATCCATATCGATAAGCAAACCGGCCGCTTCATCCCAAAAAGTGCTAACGTCCACTTTTACCATGCCGATTGTGCCCTCTCTGTAACGATGCGCTGGTAAATTTCGATAGTCTGTTTAGCAATGCGGTCCCAACTGTATACCGTGCGGACACGTTGTTCCGCTTTAACCGCTCGCATTCGCGCCCATTCCGGATGCTGCAAAGTGTGCACGATGCCCCAGGCCACAGAATGCGGATCGCCGGGGTATACTGTGATTCCTGTTTCACCGTGTTGTACCACATCTTTGAGGCCACCGACTTCGCTCACTACAACGGGGCAGCCAGCAGCCATCGCTTCCAAAGCGACGATGCCGAACGGTTCGTACAGGCTGGGGAAAACAGCGACATCGGCCACTAAGTAAAGCCGATTACGATCTTCATCGCTGATAAAGCCGGTAAATGTCACCTTGTCGTTAATGCCCAGTTCCAGAACCCGGTCGCGCATTGCTGGAACCATTGCGCCCTTACCAGCCACAACGAGGTGCGCTCCCGGAACTTGGCTTAGCACCCGCGGCATAGCTTCCACCAATGTGTCGAACCCCTTTTCGTGCACAATGCGGCCCACGGAAAAGATCAATTTTTCGTTCTGGCGCACAAAGCGGCGCCGGAATGCGCTTAGATCCTGTACCCGCAGCCGATCAAACGGCGCCGGGTCAACACCATTAGGCACAACATCCACCTTGTCTAAAGGCAGATTAAAATAGTTGCACACTTGGTCGACCATATACGCGCTGCAAACAATAACTCGCCATGCTTCGTAAGTCAACCACCACTCAGCAGCATTGATGCGGGTGGAACCATCTCCAGACAGAAATCCCCGCCCGCGGCCACGTTCTGTAGCATGAATAGTCGCTAAGAGAGGACACCGGTATTCGTGTTTCATTTCGACAGCGGAGAATGAAACCAGCCAGTCGTGAGCATGAATAATATCGAAGCTATCTTGTCGCGCAATGTAGCGGGCGTGCGCGGCTAAGTTGATATTGGCACGGGCAACGCCGCCGTAAAGGTCAAAGTCGGGAGGGCGTTGCACATAAACGCGGTGAATCCTAAGCCGTCCATTTTCCTCTATCTCAGTTGGCCCTTCAAAACGCGGCGTGATCAAATCGACTTCAACGCCTTGTTTTAGTAGTGCGGGAATGAGTTCCCCGACATGTTTACCCAAGCCCCCAACCACATGGGGAGGATATTCCCAAGAAAACATCAAAATACGCATTGTTTTTACCCTTTCGGCACTGAAAATCCCTAACGCAGAGCCGCCGCCATAATAATAGAATTAAGCGGCGCGCGTTAGCGCGTCCGGCGACCAAAGGGAGCAAATTTGAATAATTTGTTATGTGTTATTTTCATACCCCCTCATAACCTCTGCAACTTGGATCTTATACCAGCTATACCACTTGGACTTACCCAACTCCTGAGCAGCGATATGCTCAGCATCGTTTTTCCACGCTTTTATTTGCTCTTGAGTTTTCCAGTAGGAAATAGAAATCTCCTCATTATCCTCAGTAACTGAGGTGAACTCAGAGCACCCATATTTTTCAATAGCAAGCTGTCTCGTTCGCTTCGCGATTAGACTATATTCTTCATCCACCTGTGCAACTTTCGCCCTAAAAATGACAGCGTACATTTAATCCTTTTTCTTACAAATATCAATAGCTTAGACGCTGCGCACGTAGATAACAAACCGCTTTTTCGAAAAATAACTTTGCGATGCCGCAGACCCGCCCGGGGCTAAAGCCGCCGAGCTACATCCAGCCCAAGCCCGCTGAAGCGGGCTACACCTCGGCCTCTTTTAAGGGGCTCGCCATTAGCGTAGCACGGAGCTTTGAGCTCCGTGCACTCAGCCGGCCAACGACTTTGCTACCGGCCCCGGCTACTATTTCCCTTGATAAAGTTGAATATTCTTTTGTTGCTCGGCCAGCGTTACGGCAAAAACATGACCGCCATCTCCACGCGCCACAAAGAAACAATATTGAGTCGCCGCGGGCTGTATGGCAGCTACAATTGCCGAGAGCCCAGGGCTGCAAATAGGGCCGGGGGGCAAGCCCGGATGCAAATAGGTGTTGTACGGACTTTGCACGCTGCTATAGGCTTCGATGGAAGGGGGTTTCCACCACCAATCCCCCGGTTTGCCTTTCGCATATTGCACCGTTGGATCGGCCTGCAGATAGCCCCCCGTTTCCGGGCAGAAACCGTCCACGCGGTTCCAATAGACGCTGGCAATCAACGGCCGCTCATCGGCCCGCTGCGCTTCACGCTCCACGATAGAAGCAATAATAATGGCATCATGCAGCGAACGCCGGCGCTGGGCTACCGCCATGCGCATTTGTGGCGTGACCCGGGCATCAAATGTCGCTAACATCCTTTTGATAACAGCCAACGGTTTCGAGCCCACGGCAACTTTGTAAGTTTCTGGAAAAAGGTAGCCCTCCAACGTGGACTGTCCCGAAAGCGTTTGCAAAAAAGCGTAACGGGTGCGCAAATCAGGAGGCAATAATTGGGGGTGTGCCGCCACATTCAGGAAATCCTGTCGGTCAATATTGGCCTCTTTGGCGAAAGATGCCGCCGTTTCCTCCATGCGCCATCCTTCTTTGATCGTCACGCTGACCTGTTGTACCTCACCGTGCTGCAATGCCCGAGCCAGCTCGGGGATGGTCATATTGCGGCGCAAAGTGAAATTACCTGCTTCGATTTTGCTACTCAGCCCGTAATAGCGCAAGTAAAGCTCGAACAGCTTAGTATCTTGAACCAGGCCAAGATTGTGCAGGCGCTCCACCACCTGGCGAGCCGGCTCGCCCCGATTGACGCGAAAAGATACACTTTCCGACGATGTAGAAGGACGCGCGTCCAATTTAGCAGCTTGTGAGCTCAAATACCAGCCGGTTAAAGTCGTTTCCAACGAATCAATGCTCAAATGTTTCAACGGCGAATCTTGCGGCACGAGGGTACGAGGTGGTTCCGCGACCGCTTTCATTTCCCCTGCGAGCTGGTCTTGCACGATCAAGAGCATCAAAGCAAGCAGGCCAACGGTGACCAACGCTCCGCCGGCACGCAGCAACCAAGTGACAATACGGGAACGCGATGTCACCTGTTTTTTTCGCTCTGGTTTATTCTTTTTACGCATGGTCAAACTCCATTTTATTCCTCTGAAAACAGGACCTCCTCTGAAAATAGAACGCTGATCAACGCAGGCTACGCACGCAGATAAAAAACAATCCCCTTTTAGAAGTTCAACTTCTTCAAGAAGTTGAACTTCTAATCGACAGCGTTCTCCGCCCGAGCGCACGGGGGTCAAATCCCCGTGCTACGTCGCCAAGAAGCCCCCTAAAAGGGGGCTGGTGTTGAGCAGCCTCTTGGCAGCGGACGCAACCTTGACGTACCCTGCCGCCGTACCGGAATCGAGGCTTTAGCCGGGGGGAACGCTACAAAACCGCCTAAAGGCTCGAGTCCAGCCGTAGGTTTTCATCCGCTGTAG